>JAFYWO010000074.1 GCA_017557925.1 Alphaproteobacteria bacterium
ATAACTATGCATTAAAAAATAATGAAGATTTTTACAACACATTGAAAAAGCAAGAAACAAAAGCAAATTTGAATGAGGCGCTTAATGACTTGACCGGTCAAAAAATGTTCTCTCGTTTTGCTGATGAAGACTTAATGATGATGAGAGAATTAACTTTTGATATGAACAACAAGTTGTTTATGAATAATGATGATTATTTAGAAACAGCCGGAAATATATCAACATTTAACTTTAATGGAAATTCCGGTTCAAATAGTCGTTATGCTTTGATAAATCATAATTATGGAAACTATAAGTTAGGCTTAAATTATGGTATTGCAGATGTTACAAGTTATGACGCTGATAATGATAATCGTCGTAAAGAATTGATGTTCCATATAGGTATGCCTATAAGTTATGATAAACAAGGTTTTAACTTTATTACAACACCTCATATCGGTTATTCATCCGGTACATACGATCGTAAAGGCTTAAATAGTGAAAACTATGATGGACACATTGAAAAAACAATGTTTGGCTTAATGAATGAAGCTCGTTATCCGATAGCTTTTGATAAATGGACAATAGCTCCAAGTGCTGAATTTAATGTTGTAAATTATGCAACAAAAGGCTATGAAAAAGGCGGAAAAAATCAATTAAACTTGGATTTACAAAATAATTATTCAGTTGAGGTTGGTTTAGGATTATATGCTAATACAGAGCATAAATTCAGTGAAAAATCAAAGTTAAGTTTTACCGGCGGTGTAGCTATGTATCACGAATTTGCTGATCCATATAAATTACAAGTTGGCATGGACGGTATGAGCGGAAAATTTGATATCCGTGATGAAAATCGTTCTGATAACAGAGCGGTAATTCGTGCAGGGGTAAATTTTGACAGAGATAATATCAGTTTAGGTGCAAATGTAATGTCATATATTGATAAAGAATATAGAACAAATGCAACTATTGACTTTAAGTATAATTTTTAATCAGTAGATATTATCAAAAGAAACTGCCCTGTTATTGGAATAGGGCAGTTTTGTTGTAAAAAAAAGGCTTCTGTTGAAGCCTTTAAATGATTAGATTTTTGGACTTGGAAAGTCTAAGTAATCAAAATTTTTTCTGGAAAACAAGACAATAATGTCTTCTTTGTTTAGTTTTTTGTGGTTTGCATTGTAGTTTATGGCTAAACAACTAATGAAACCCGTGAGTAGTATGCCAAATGTAGCATTTGAAATGATGTCTTTATCATTACCTGTCTTGAGTAGTATGTAAGTTGTTACTACTAAGGCTATTACGGTTATGATGGCAACGAGAGCTTTTCTGTCTTCTCTTAAACGTTTTTTCTTATAAAGAGATAACGCTTCCGATGTTTTAGCGAAAACAACTTCATACTTAGCAATACCAATATAGGGGAAACCATATTCCTCGTGTGTCATTTTGTAGAGTTTCTGGAACTCTAACTTCTTCTCTTCTAATAATTTCTTTCTCATAAATGTAGGTTTTAGTAATAAATATCAGTTGCTAATGTGACATAAAGTTATGGTTTTGTCAATATGTTAATTGTGTTTTAGTATAAAAATATATTGACAATGTTCTTAAAATGTTCTACTTCTTTCTGAAGAAGTATAGGAGGAATTTATGAAAAAAAATATTTTATTTATCTGGTTTTGTTTATGTTGGCTGGTTGTTAACAAAGCAGTTGCCGGTGATGATAATTTTAAGAGGTTTGTTGTTATTAAAGTTTTTGATGGCGATACTTTGAAGGGTGTGGTAGATTATAAATATCAAACTATCAGATTGGCAGGAATTGACTGTCCTGAAAACAGGATAAACAGTAAAATGTTTGAACAGCTAAGTGTATTTGAGCTTGAAAATAAAGAAGAGTTGTTAAAAAGAGGGAAATATGCAAGAAACAAGTTGAAAAAGCTATTGGAGTTTTATGAAGAAGAAATTTATTTTGTGGAAAAAAAGAATATGGTGTGTAAATATGGCAATGGTAAAAGATTGGTCGGAGATATGTATGCCGGAGGAATGAATGTTTCTGAATATATGATTAAAGAGGGAGGTTGCGTGAAAATGGGATGTAAGGAAAAATAATTTAATATTATTCTAAACTATTTTTGGGTGTCTTTTATATGTGATAAGATGTTTTTAGGTATAGATTTTAGGAAGTTGTTTTTAAGAATAAGATTTTGCTTGCTCCGTATATTCGCTCATCTTCAATAACAAAATCAGATGTTGTGTTAAGAATTTCTTCACGAGCTACCTCTACTATTAACAAAGTTTTTGGGGTAAGATAACCTTGTTTTAGCAAGTTTTCCAAAACCGGTTCTGATAAACCTTTATTATATGGAGCATCTATAAAAATCAAATCAAAATCTGTTTTAGCTTTGAGAAGCTTTCTTGCATCAGATTTGATAAAAGTTACGTTTGTAAAACCGCATAAGTTTACATTTTTTTGGGTTAAAGTGAGGTCTATGTCTACAAATGAAACTTCTTTTGCACCTCTTGATAAGGCTTCAAGTCCAAAAGCTCCCGTTCCTGAAAATATATCCAGAACTTTGTATTCGTTAAAACTTTTTTCAAGTCTTGAGAATATGATGCTGTATAGCGCTTCTCTTGTCCGGTCCGTTGTCGGACGAATGTTATTTCCTTTTGGGGTAAATAAAATTTTCCCCCTTTTTGAGCCTGAAATTATTCGCATATTTGGAAGTTCTTTCCCAGTTGTTCTTTGAGGACTTTTAGAGGAATTTCTTTAGTTTGGCCTTCTTTTAGGTTGCCTAATTGGAAAGGACCGTATGATATTCTAATCAATCTTGCAACGTTTAATTCAACATAAGCCATCAATTTTCTGATTTCTCTGTTTTTTCCTTCATTAAGGGTTATTGTCAGCCAAGCGTTTGTTGTTTGTTTGGAATCTATTACAATCTTACAAGCGCCATAAGAAACACCATCTATGGTAACGCCTTTTTCTAATTCTTTTAATCTTTTTTCATTAAGGAAACCGTGAACTTTTACTCTGTATCTTCTGCTCCAGCCGTTTGACGGTAATTCTAATTGGCGAGAAAGCTCTCCGTCATTGGTTAGAAGAAGCAAACCTTCAGAATTAAGGTCTAGCCTGCCTACACTTATAACTCTAGGCATACCATTAGGAAGGTTTTTAAATACTGTTTCTCTATCTTTTTCGTCTTTATGTGAAACAACTAAACCTACCGGTTTGTAATAAAGCCATAGTCTGGTTTGGTCTTTTTTATTTATTTTTTCACCATCAAATAAAATTGTTTCAGTGCCTTCTACTAAAAAGGCAGGACTTAAAATATCTTCTCCGTTTACACTTATACGACCTTGTTTTATAAGGTTTTCAGCTTCTCTTCTGGAAGCTACACCGCAACGAGCTAGGTATTTTGCTATTCTTTGTGACATTTGTTTTTATCCTTTTATTGGTTTATGTCCAGTTTTCTTGTTCTAAGAGAATTTTGGTTTTATGTGACAGTTCTAAATAGTCATTTACTGCTTGATTTATTTCTCTGACACGCATTGGAGTAATTTCTACCATTTCTGCAACATCTAAAATATATTCTATTTCTTCATCATTTAAGTCGGTATCATTATTGGCTACCATACAAAGATCTTTGATTAACATAAGGGCTTTATTACGTTCCTTTATCATTCTTACCTGACGAAGTAGTGCCTTTCTGTTTGCGGTTTTTATCAT
>JAFYWO010000075.1 GCA_017557925.1 Alphaproteobacteria bacterium
CCTCACCACAAGTAGCTCCTATTGAAAATATGACACATAAAATAACAAAAATCCTAAAACTAATCATAGCTCCATTCTTAAACAAAGATGGAGGAGATATAGAATTTTCTTCTTATGAAAATAACACCGTTTATGTAAAATTTTTGGGTAAATGTAATGGTTGCCCTTATGCTGCACGCACTTTAAAAGAGAGGGTTGAAAAAAATCTCGTATCTTATCTTCCTGAAGTAAAAAAGGCAGAACTTATATGAAAAAAATATATATCATAACATCTCTGATACTATTTTCTTTATCAATACATATAAAACCGCTTTGTGCCCAAATAAAAACAACAAAACTATTTAATATAACCTATGTTGAAAATGCTACGGTTCAAGAACTTGAAGAAGTATTTAAAGCACATAAATACAAACGTTTCCGAGCTCTTGATGATGATGCTTATCCTGCAATTTTTGTAAAAACACTCCCTATAGACTTTCAAGAAATCACTTCTCAAAAATACCGAAATGAACTATTTATTCGCATTCTATGCCCTATAGCTCTTAAAATAAATGAAGAAATAGAAAACGAAAGAAACCAACTTCTGCTCATAGAAAAATCATACGTTCAAAACAAATCACTAACCCCAACAGAGCTAGAAAAGCTGGAATTTTTAAGCAATAAGTATGATTACTTCACAAAAGAAAAAGGCACGCAAAGAGCCCCCCTTCAAATAGAAAATCTAAAACTCCGCATAGAACGGATTCCTCCTTCAATACTAATTGCTATTGCAGCTCTTGAAAGTAACTGGGGCTTTTCCCGTCCGGCGAAACTTGCAAACTCTCTTTATAAAGAAAAAGTATGGCATACTACCGAAGGATTAGAACCTCTTGAAGATAAAGATGATGGTTATCGTTTCAAAATTTTTGACAGCCTTATGGAAAGTATGCGAAGCTATGCCCTAACTTTTAATTCAAATATAAACTATTCTACAACTTGGATATCTCGCAAAGAAACAATGAAAAGACAAGATAATCAAGCTCTTGGTGACAACATAGCCCACTCACTATCCTTGGCTTCAAATCTTCCCAACTATATGGGAATACTTGAATATACCATTGCTTTTTATGACTTATTTGCCGTAGATATTGGCCACCTAAAACGAGAGGAATAAAAATGACCGCAAAAATATACCCTGTCTTTTGTAATCAAAAAAATATGGCAAACTATGCCTATATAATAAATCCGACTAATACAAATAAAGCCATTATTATAGATGCGGCAGAAGCAAAACCAATACTTACAATGTTAGAGACATTAAACCTAATTCCGACACATATTATCACAACACACCACCATTTTGACCACGTTGAAGGAAATTTAGAGCTAAAAGAAAAATACAATCTGACAATACTTGCCCCAAACGATGAATTAGAAAAAATATCTGGTGCAAGCGTTCCTATAATAGCAAACCAAGAATTTATACTCCATGATATAAAATTTTTACCGATATCAGCCAAAGGACATACAAACGGACATCTTATATACTACATAAAAGAGCTTGAAGCATTATTTACAGGAGATGTCCTATTTAATCTTTGTGTCGGCGGTCTTTTTGAGGGGACAGCTAAAGAAATGTTTGAAACATTACAAAAAATCAAACAACTTCCCGATTCTACTCTGATTTTTCCCGGACACGAATATACTTCTTCTTGTATAACAAGACAAATGCTAAACCATAAAGAGTTCAAACTCTATCTTGAAAAACTATATCTTAGACAACAAAACAAACTGGCACCGGCTACGTTATTTGAAGAAAAACTCTTTAACCCCTACTTACAAGCAAATACTTTTGACCAATTTTTAGGATAAACGATATGTTTTTTAGCTTAAATAAAAAATTCTTTGTAACCATTATAACCTTTCTCTTATTTTGTTCAGGCATATTTTTAATCATATTTGATAACACTATCGGTAAAAAAATAACCTCAGAACATGATAACATCATTAGCCGAAACCAGTATGTGATTGAACTGTTAAACGAAAACATCAGCCTTCGCAAAAAAATAAGTTATTTTCAGCCGGAAAAACCTCTCCAACTAAGCAATAAACAAGATGAACTTTCACGAGAGCAAAAACTAAATGAAGAACTAATAAAAACATACAACGATGACTACTCTGCCTTACTTGAAAGCCTGACAATTTTGGGTCTTGGTGCATCACTTACACTTATATCTCTTATTGTGCTTTGGTTATTATTAAGACACTGGGTAATAACCCCTATTGATAAGCTAACAGAGGTATCAATAGGCGTTGCAAACGGTGACTTTTCTAAAAGAATAAAAATCAAAAAATCGCATTTTACAGACGAATTTAATACTCTAATGCAAACTATAAACTTTATGTTGGATAACATTGAAACCAATATTAATAGCATCAAAGAAAAAGAGATATTTCTCCAAAATCTGATTGATGCAATGCCTGATGCCATTCGTGTAATAGACAATAACCACAACATAATCCTTTCAAACAAAGCTCATTCTGATTTGATAAAAAAGAAATATTTTTATAACTCAAATAAGTGCTATACATCTTATTCAAAAGAAAATAAATGTCCTTGCACAAAAGAACATCTGTGTCCATTGGAAGAACTAAAAAAATCTTCATCATCTTCCGTAAAACTCATTCATATAGTAAATGATCATCCGCTATCCATCAACTCGGCAAGGATTACTCTAAACAATGAAATTGGTATTGTTGAATCTATTCGTGACTTGAGTGACAATATAAATTACTCACACCAACAAAAAATTTCCTCTCTTGGTTTTCTTGCTTCATCTCTTGCACACGAAATAAAAAATAATCTTGGCGCAATAAATATAATACTAGATGGTGTTTTGCAAAAATATTACTCATCAGACTCAAAAGAGGAAGAAAAAAAATATCTTGAAATGATATCAACCCAAATAAAAGAATGTATAAAAGTTCCTGAACGTCTGTTAAAAATATCTAGCTCCAACGAGCAAACCAATACTATATTCCCTATAACCTCATCTATAAATGATGTCTTATCGCTTCTTGATTATGAAATAAAAAGTAAAGGTATCACTCTTATTAAAAATTTTTCCAACACCAAAGAAAATATCTCCGGTAACGAAACAGATTTCAAAATGATACTTCTAAACCTAATTCAAAACTCCATTAACGCAATGCCTAAAGGCGGAAATTTGGAAATAAAAACCAATACCAATAAAGATGCCGTATTAATAGACATAAAAGACAATGGATGTGGAATTAAAGAAGAAGACTTAAAACATATTTTTGAACCATTTTACTCAACTTCCAAAAATAAAACAGGCACAGGGTTGGGACTTGCCATAGTAAAGGATTTGATACAAAAACTAAACGCAAAAATTACTGTTTCCAGCACTTATAACATCGGAACAAGTTTTCAAATAACGATTCCACGACAAAAACACAAAAAACTCTTGTAAAATAATATTTAGAGGTATATATAGCTAAAAAAAGAAATTTATAAGGATTTATTTATGAGTAAAGAAGAACTTTTGGAATTTACCGGTGATGTTATAGAAAAACTCCCTAATGCTATGTTCAGAGTCCGCTTAGAAAATGGAGTTGAAATATTAGCTCACACAGCTGGAAAAATGCGTAAATTCCGCATTCGTGTTATGGTTGGAGATAAAGTAGATATTGAAATGACACCTTATGATTTGACAAAAGGACGTATTACTTTCCGCCATAAAGACTAATAAAAAGAGGGCAAGCCCTCTTTTTTTTGTTCTTATTTAATATTTTGCCTTTGGAAACGGTTATCTTTAATATACCCCATCAAACTAAAATCAATATCAACTACATCATTAACGCTAAATTTTCTTTTATCAGCCTCTCCTGCGTTTATTTCTAACACATAACAAAATTTTGTTTTACTTCTTATTACTTTTTCTAAAAGCGGTGTAGCATTCTTATGAATATCTTTTAAAACTCCGTCACATCCGATAAAAAGCATATCAAGTGGAATAAAAGTATTTTTCATCCACATAGCTAACTCTATTCCCTCATATTTTCTAAAATCAAACAGCATACCTTTATTTTCCGGCATACTTTTTACAAACATTAACCCTCTTTTGTGCTCATCATCTGTTCGCATAATTTTTATCTCGTAGCAAAATTTATCTTCCACACAAAGCATATCTTTCTGCATGTTTATAACAACGACAGCACACAACAAAAAAGCAATTATAAGCAATCTATAATTCATTCCAAACTCCAAAAATTTACTATATTTTAGAAATTATAAAACTACACTGTCAATAGCATAATCATTTTAACAGAAAGAATAATAATGCAAAATATCATAAAAAATCTTACTCTTTCCAAAAAAGAAATATTTCTTTGGTTTTTGGGTTTTTCTGTTTTAACACTAAGTTTTTTGCCTTTAATTACAAATTTTACTTGGGGAAATCATGATTGGCTTTCTCTGAAAACTGACGGACACTTAAAAGCAGGATTTATTGAAGGAAGAATATCACAATACCTTTTTTTATACTTATTTTTAGATTCGCACATTCTCCCTATTCTAAATACAGGATTAGGTTTCTTAATTTACTCGCTAACCATTGTTTTGTTTACCACTCGTTTTTTTGAATTTGATATTAACAACAAAAAAATATATTTCATAATACCACTTATTGCTTCTCTTCCTTATACCAATGAAATAACGTTTTTTCAATTCATAATCCTTAGCCAACTTATTTGGACTTTTACTATTTTTATGTCACTTATGTTTGCTAAAAAAGCAACAAAAAAACATCACATAATTTATACCATACTATCAACCTTTTTCCTATTTTTAAGTATCGGCGGATATCCTGCGTCTTCAAATTTATTCATAATATCTTTAATTCTTTATTTATCACAAATATATAGCTCAACAAAAAACATAACCATAACATTAAAAAAATCTATACCTTTTATCGTAAGTTTATTTATTTCTTTTACAACACTATATTTTACCTATAAATATTTACAAAATACTGGCCAAATGATAAAGCTCTATAATAACGAAACCATTTCTTTACAAGAGTTAATCTTAAACCTACCCAAATCATTTATGCTTTCCATAACAAGCCTTATAACCCCTCAGCCTTTTTTTAGTCTAATATACAAAACATTAAGCTCATTTATTATATTTTCTTTTATTTTTTACTACCTCAAACAATCTTCCTCCTTAAAAGATTTTTTAATACGTCTTCTCTTTTTCTTTGCAATAATATTAGGTATAAAATTTTCAGCCCTCCTAACCAAAGAAACTCCACAAACTTTTTTTGCAACCAGTGACCCTGTATTTTTTATGATAAGAACTGACTTCTATTCACTTCCTATCTTAATTTTATTTAGTCTATGTTTCCTTACAAAAAATACCAAAACATATATCAAAAACATCATAAGTGTAGTAATTACCATATTGATATTCTCAAATATCAATAGCAACCTTTACTATTCCAAAATAAATATTCTTGCTTTCAGAAGTGAGATAAATTTAACAGAACGAATAAGTGACAGAATAAAAAAATCTCCCAACTACAATCCAAATACTTTGTATACCTTGATTCAAGCAACAGATTTATCTTTTCGCCCCCGATTTTATCACAAACCAATACCAACCTATCAGGCTTTTTATACCTTACACAGCCCTTTTACACGTTATTGGATACCCAATGATTACTATAATTTTTATGCTATACAACCTTTTGTATCACAACAGGTTTCCATAAACCCCAAAGATATAAATGATGAAATGATCAATTATTTTACTAATCAAATAGAAACTTGGCCATCATCTAATTCTGTTTATTTGGACAATAAATATGCCATAATAACACTTTCCCCAAAAGGCAAAAATATGTTAACAGAACAATTTAAAAGCATTAAGAGTATCAAACAATGAAATCATTACTAAAAAAACTATCACTACTACCTGATTCTAATATCCAAAAAGCACTGCTTATAAGCTTTATCATCGCAAATTTTTGCTTTTTATACCATACACTAAATTTTATGTGGGGAAATCACGATGTAAAATTTATTAAAGAAGAATTATTACTTTCTTCCGGATTATTTGAAGGTCGTTTCACACAATTTATTCTATACAGACTTTTAACTAACGGACAGATTTTACCTGTCTTAAACAATCTTATAGGTTTTTCTTTTTTAATAATAGCAATGTATGTATTGTCAAAATACTGGAATATTCCGCAAACAAAACTAAATCTTATAATTTTTACAACCTTTTTTATAACCCAACCTTATACTCTTTCTTGGCTATACTTTACATTCATAACTATCAGTTGTATGGCTTGGGCTTTTTTTGCTATTTTAGGATTATATTTATCCTCTTTAATAAAAAACCATCCCCACAAACTTCTTTTATCAATCATATCAATTATATGTTTTTATCTGCCACTTGGCGGATATCCTCCAATAATAAACACTTTTTTTGTTTGTCTTTCTGCAAAAATGACTCTTGATGTTATTTTTTACCAAAAAAATATAAAAGACCTGTTTGCAACCTATAAATATACCATTATAAATATACTCATTTCAGCTATCTTGTTTAAGTTAACGCTATATTTTGTCCCTTCTGATGAAGTCTATAATTTAGAAACAACTCCTATACAAGATTTACCGAATAAATTTTTTTCAACTCTCAAAATATCTTTCAATCAATTTTTTGTATCTGTGCCTTTTATGGAAAAAGGATATAAAATAACACTTGCCATAATGAGTTTTATATCCATATTTGGAGCAATAATTACCTCAACCGACACAAAAAAACGTCTCCTGAGTATAGTACTGATTTGTGCTACAATTTGGTTTACCTCTCTTACAACATTTTTGGTAGTTCCGCCAACAGAATACGTTTCACGCATAGACTTCTATGGTTATGGTTTTTTATATGCTTTCTTTTTATCACTTTTATTGAGCCTAAAACCAAAAATATTTGAAAGTATAGGTATCTTGTTTGGACTTATCCTTATATATTTAAATATTCTAAACAATTACCACGCACTTTATGTTTGGCAAGAGGGCTTTAAACACGAAACAAAGATATTAGAAAACATTTACACACGCATAGAATTACATCCTAACTTTAATCCTGAAAAAAAATACCGAATTTTCCAAGTCGGAGATATTTCATTACGCCCCATGTATTACAACAAAAATATTGATAAAGATGATGTTTTCTTACTTTCAATTCCATATTTAGCTATGTGGCAAAGTAAAAACCTTTTGCAATTTTATTCTCCGTTTAATTTCACATCAGACATAGAAAACCTATTCATAAGTGACATAACGGATTCAGTTCAAGATTATGTAAATAACAGAGCTCGTATATGGCCGGAAAAAGATTCAATCTACATAGATGACAACATTATTTTGATAGTTTTGACCCAAAACGAGCTTAACAAACTAAAAATTAAAGTAAATAACTTGCTTAACAAAACATAATATTAACAAAAAAATTACGCTTTTATGTTAAACAAGTATAATACCTAAACTTTTATGAGATAAAAACATGACCAAATTAGCTATCATAGTTCCTTGTTTTAATGAAGAAGAAATATTATCCCAAAGTATAAAAACTTTATCTGATTTATTAAAATCACTAATAAAAGAAAAAGAAATATCAAATGACAGCATTTTAGTGTTCATAAACGACGGTTCAAGAGATAAAACTTGGGAAATAATAGAAAAACATCACACTAAAAATCCCCATATTAAAGGCATATCACTTTCCAGAAACTTCGGACACCAAGAGGCACTATTGGCTGGACTATATAATACTACGGCTGATTTTTATATCACAATAGATGCGGACTTGCAAGACGATACCTCTGTAATAAAAGAGATGATACAAAATGCCAAACAAGGTTATGACATAGTATATGGTGTCAGAAAAAAAAGAGATACAGATAGTTTTTTCAAAAAACACTCTGCCTTGTGTTTCTACAAACTTATGAAATTATTAGGAGTTGAATTAGTTTCAAATCACGCAGATTTTCGCCTTCTGACTAAAAAAGCAGTAGATACAATGTCAACATTTAAAGAAAGGAACTTATTTTTAAGAGCTATAGTTCCGCTTGTCGGCTACAAATCAACAAATGTATATTACGATCGCAAAAAGCGAGAATTAGGAACAACAAAATATCCATTAAAAAAGATGATAATATTTGCACTAAAAGGTATTTCCAGTTTTTCTGCCGTTCCTCTTCATCTTATCACTTTATCCGGAATTATCATATCAATACTAAGTCTATTCTTAATGATATGGGCAATAATTGCTTACCTAAACAATTCAACTATTGCCGGATGGACATCCCTTATGTCTGCAATAACATTCTTTAGTGGTATAACAATTTTATTTATGGGTATCATAGGAGAATACATAGCTAGTATCTTTATAGAAGTAAAAAATCGTCCGCTATATATTATAGATAAAACATTGGAATAAAAAATGAATAACCGCTTACAAACATCAACAACACTTTCACCTTTTTTTATCAAAAATTGGTTAGCGGTTTTTTTATTTTCGCTTCTGACATATTTTTACTATATAATAAATTTTTTATGGGGAAATCACGACTGGGGTTGGATAAAAGAAAAAACTCCGCTTTTTAGCGGTGTATTTGAAGGACGATTTTCTCAATTTATTCTTCAAACAATCCTAACCGAAGGATACATTCTACCCATTATCACGCTTATATTGTCATTTTTTTTCTACTCGCTTGGCATAACATTACTTTTGCATATCTTAGGACTAAAAAAATCCCTCTTACAAAACTCTCTTATCGGAATTTTTGCCCTAACCTCACCATACACAATATCTTGGCTATATTTTGCATTCATAAGCCTAAGTTGCCTATCTTGGCCTTTCTTCATAATTCTTGCCTTTTATCTGCTAACAACACTAAACACAACCCCATACCCCAAAACCTGTTTTACCATATCAAGTATTTTATTTTTATTAAGTATGGGCGGATACCCACCAGTTATCAATATGATAGGAACAGTATTTTTTATCCTTGTTATAGACATGCTTTATTTTAAGCGATATACCCTAAAAAGTGTCATAAAAAAAATACTGCCAATGATATTTTCTATTTTTATATCCATCGTTTTATTGCTGATAATCCAATATTTCCTAAAAAAATATAACTTACAACATACAACCTACAATACCGCTTCATTATCATTGTCAAATATAACCCCAAAGCTATACGAAACACTTATAGCATCTTTTGAGCAATTTACAAACACCACGTCTTTCATAACCTATTTTTACAAATACATAACACTTTGTCTAACCTTATCTTCTGTTTATGTTTTAATAACAAGATGTTACGGAAATACTATAAATTTCTTTCTGCTTTTTGTACTTTTGTTAGGACTAAACCTGTCATCTGTGATAACCAACCTTATAGCCCAAAACACTCTTTATGTTTTACTCCAACCACGAATAGAGTTTTTTGGAATATTATACATATATATTTTTTCAGCTTCAGTTTTATTAAAACAAGATAATATTTTTATAAAAAACTTAACTCTGCTCTCTCTGATACTTATTATTTTTAATAACGTAAATACCATAAATTATTCCGCCAAAGTCCAAAAACTCGGTTTTATGGCAGAAACCCAGCTCATAAATCGCATAACAGCAGATATAGAAAATAAAGTCCCCTCTTCTACATATAAAAAACATACTTTTATACAAGGTGGTGTTCTAAATTATCGCAACCGTTTTTATTTTCAAAACCCAAACGAAAATGTAGATGGCTACACACTTTCTGCCCCCTACATACCTTGGCATTTACCATCAAAAGCATACAAATTCTATGCTCAAACAGATATATTTGGAGAGGATTTTGACGTATACTGGAGATTTGTTCCTCAAAAAATCATAAACCAGTCACCGTCAATTAAAGACTATCTTCTGCACCAAGCCAAACCTTGGCCGGATAACAACTCTATTTTTACCGAAAACAACCTGATAGTCCTAATCTTGAACGACGAAGGATTGAAACAAGGAATTTCTTGGATAAAAAAATATCAACATTAAAAATTAAATGCTTGTAAAAAAACACACTACCCGTAAAATAAATAAAAATTAGGGATAAAAAATGAATAACCAAAACAATACAGAACTTTCCATAAATAAAAATATATGGAAAATAACAGAAATAAATGAATATGAAACCGAATGTTTGCATCAAAAATTGGGTATATCTGTTAATTTAGCAAAATTGTTAATAATAAGAAATCAAAACATACATTCTGCTCTTTCGTTTTTAAATCCCAAAATAAAAGATTTAATGCCCAATCCCAGTGTGTTAAAAGATATGGATAAAGCTTCTGCAAGAATAGCCGAAGCTATCATTAAAAAACAAAAAATAGCAATTATAGGCGACTATGATGTAGACGGAGCAACATCTTCTTCTGTTATTCGCCTATTTTTAAATCATTTTAATCTTGAAACCATAGTCCACATACCTGAAAGAGAAGAAGGTTACGGACCAAGTACCACCGCTTTTAATAAATTCAAAAAATTTGGAGCAGAATTAGTCATAACGGTTGACTGCGGAACATCTGCCTTTGAAATTTTGGATAAAGAAAGTAAAAACTTTGATATAATTGTTCTTGACCACCACGAAGCAGAAACAAAACTCCCTAAAGTTTACGCTGTAGTAAATCCCAAACGACTGGACCAAGACGAAACCCCAAATAACTTAGAATATATGGCTGCCGTTGGTGTTGTATTTCTAACTGTAGTAGCCATAAACAGAGAATTAAAAAAACTAAACTATAAAAACTCTCTTACTTCCGAAGAACTAAAACAATTGCTTGATTTAGTCGCACTGGGAACAGTTTGTGATGTTGTTCCTCTTATCGGTCTAAACAGAGCTTATGTTTCACAAGGCTTAAATGTTATGGCTGAAAGAAAAAACATAGGCCTAAAAACTCTTTGTGATAAATCCAACATAAGAGAAAAACCTGACGCATACCATTTAGGTTTCGTTTTAGGTCCTCGTATAAATGCCTGTGGCAGAGTAGGACTTGCCTCAACCGGAAATAAACTTCTTTGCACTCAAAATCCCATAGAAGCAGAAACTCTTGTAGAAAATATGAATGCTTACAATAAAGAACGTAAAGACATAGAGGATTTTGTATATCAACAATCGCTAAAAATGCTTGAGGATAATTCACAATCTTATCCAATGGCTTTTGTTTATGCAAAAAATTGGCATCAAGGCGTTATAGGTATTGTAGCCGGAAAGCTTAAAGAGCGTTATCATCTGCCATCCTTTGTTATGAGCATAGAAGAAGACGAGGTAAAAGGTTCTGCTCGTTCAATACCCGACGTAGATTTAGGTGCTCTTATCATAGCTGCTAAAGAAAAAGGAGTCATAACCAAAGGAGGAGGACACACAATGGCTGCAGGTTTTTCTTTAACAGAAGAACAAATACCTCAATTTAGAGAGTTTGCAGGTCTTTATATCAAAAAAGCTCTAAAAGATACTACACCTCACCCTATACTAAACATAGATTTAAGCACCAGTTTAACTGGCGCAAACCAAAATCTTTGCACAGAAATAGAACAACTAAAACCTTTTGGAACCGGAAATCCCGAACCACTACTTCTTATAAAAAATGTTTTTATAGAAAAAACTTATAAGATAAGCAATACCGAACATATAAAATGTGTTCTCAAAGACCTCACACAAAACACTTTACAAGCTATTGCATTTAATACAAATCAAACAGATTTAGGAAAAATGATTTTATCAAACTCTAAATGTTGTTATGATGTTGTAGGAACACTTCGTTTCAATTACTACAACAACAAAAAAACACTTCAATTTACAATTCTTGACTTAAAAAGGGCTTAAACTTATGGCTATATCTCCTAAAAATCCCAATAAACATAATTTTTTTGGTTTTGTTATTTCTAAACTAAAAACATATCTTTTCACCGGTATACTTGTAACCGCACCTGTTACCATCACTTTTTATATGGCCTATGAACTATTTATTTGGATGGACAAGTGGACACGTTCGCTAATTCCCCCTCAAATGATGACAAAAGGTTTACTATACTATATCCCCGGTTTTGGAGTTGTTGTTTTAATTTCTGCCCTAATTGTAATTGGTGTATTTACCACTGGTTTTATCGGTAATTTTTTTGTAAGACTGGGTGATTTTATTGTTTCAAAAATGCCTTTAATTTCTAGCATATATTCATTACTAAAACAACTTTTTGAAACAGTGTTATCTCCAAAATCTCAATCATTTAAAGAGGCTGTTCTTGTTCAATATCCTCGGAAAGGTATTTGGATTATCGGCTTTTTAGCCGGCTCATCTGCTCCGGAACTGCAAGAAAAAGCACCTGTTTCAGAAAATCTGTTAAGCATTTTTATTCCAACCACTCCTAACCCAACATCCGGCTTTTTAATCTTAATGCCCGAAACAGAAGTTATAAAACTGGATATGAGTGTGGAAGATGCTTTAAAATATGTTGTTTCTTGTGGCATAGTTGCCCCTACTGACGAAAAAAAATAAAAACCTGATTGACAACTTGAACAAAATACTCTATCAACACATTGAAAGAGATAAACCTCTCTTTATGTGGATTTAACCCTACTTGTCCTACAATAACGGACTAAAATGGAGAACTTTTATGAATAAAACTGCTGAATATGTATCACTTGGTCATCCTGACAAAATTGCTGACTATATTTCTTCCTCAATCCTAGATGAATGCTTAAAGCAAGATATAAACACTCGTTATGCTGTTGAAGTAATGGTAAAAAACAACAACATAATACTCGGAGGAGAAATAAAAGGAAACATTACCCTAAAACACATCAAAAAACACATAAAACAAGCTTTAAGAAAAATCGGATATGACGAAGAATATAATAAACTATGGCAAGACAATGCCATCAACATCAATAAGCTTAAAATAACCAACTTAATCAGCGCCCAATCAGAAGAAATAGCACAAGGTGTGGAACAAAACGGCTGGGGAGACCAAGGAGTTTTTGTCGGTTATGCCACCCAAGGCGAAGAAAAAATAAACTATGAATTATTTCTTGCAAAAAAACTAAATAATGCCTTATACCAAAAAGCCCTTGCAGAAAAAAATCTTGGACTTGATATAAAAACCCAAATAACCATTGATGAAAACAACCGGATATTAACTGCAATAGTTGCGATTCCAATGCTGGAAAAGGAAGACTTAAGAGATTTTGTTATTCAAACACTCAATGAAACACCAAAAAACATTATAATAAACGGAACAGGTTCATATACGACACACTCATCAATAGCAGATTGCGGTATAACCGGTAGAAAATTAGCTTGCGATTTTTACTCTACTGCTTGCCCTATTGGTGGCGGTTCTCCTTGGACTAAAGATGCCAGCAAGGCTGATTTAACTCTAAATCTATATGCCCGAAAATTAGCAATAGATTACCTAAAAGATAATGACGAATGCTATGTATACTTATCCTCTTGTATAGGCAAAAAGGACTTGCCAAGCGCAGTTGTTAAAACTCAAAAAAATAATAAAGAAACCACACAAAATATTACCCCATTATGCAACCCTAAAGAAATTATAGAGTTGCTCAAACTTAATCGTCCTATATACAAAAAGCTTTGTTCAACGGGTTTAATAAATTACATAAACTCTAAAGGGAAACCTAAATTTTAA
>JAFYWO010000076.1 GCA_017557925.1 Alphaproteobacteria bacterium
GTTCCCAAATACCATATCCCCAAGGTTTAATAACCATACACCCCGGAGAGGAGGAAACTTCAGCCATGTCTGCGTTAGCTACCACGTTTTGATACCATTCCGGATAGTTTTCTTCTCTAATATTTTTCAGAGCCATAACCAAATGTCCTTTTTAATTGTTTAAACCGGAAAATATAAAACACCTTTTTTTGTTCTCTGTCAAGAATAATTAAGTGTATAAAATAAAACATTAACTTTAACTTTTTTTTTACACCTCTTATATAATAAGAAAACAAAGTAAAAAAAGAGGATTATTAAATGAAACGCATATTAACGTTATTGTTCTTGAGTTTAACACTCTTGATAAGCGCTTGCAATGAAAAAACAAATACAAACAGAATTTATGTTTTTTCGCAACCTAATTGTAGTCACTGCATAAATGCTCATGCTTATATGACACGCTATTACAAAGATTATGATATAAAAGAATTAAATATAAGAGAAGGCTCTAATGCTGCTTATATGATTCGTTATGCCAGAAAGTTTAAAGTTAATGAAGCAAATTTGGGCACTCCGTTTATTGTAATGGGGGATAAGTATATTATGGGATGGGGTTCTGAACAAATTAAAGAATTTAATAAATATGCTAAAAATTTTAAACCCAAAAGCAATAAAAAGCAATAAAATGTAATAAAAAAAAAGACACAGACCGTGAGGTGTGTGTCTTTTTTTTGTGTCTTGACTTTAGTCTAAAGCATTAACAAGATTTATCATTTCCATATTGCCGCTAGAGTAAATATACTCACGTTCCTTTCGGGTAAGGTTGTCATAGCAACCGATAAATTCCTTTATCAAAGAGGAATTAAGGGTTTCAGCTATGCAGATGTTGATAGGGATAAGATGAATCTGGCTTTTTACCATAAGTCTGATGAGCTCAGGGTTTTGAAGACGGATAATTGCTTTCTGTGTAAGCTTGCAGAGTTTGTTGGAATTTAAGAAAGCTTTTGTTGTTTCAACGCATTCGGTTGCTTCAATAATGCTGGCTTTCTTTGCATCAGGTATGTTAGGAAGCATACCGATCATTTGTTGTAATTCCACATTACCAAGATTGATAATCTTGACCAAAGTAGGTTCAGCTAAATGCCATTTGTATTTGCTGATAAGCTCTTTGATAGCCGGATAACATTTGCTGTCAACAATCATTTCCTGTTCTTCAAAAGACAAAAATGAATGTTTGATGAGCAGGCAAATATCCTCAATATCTCCGTTATTAATGACATAAGTCTTAACGTAAGGAGACAAGTCTGATTGCTTCTTGATGATTCTTTCAATCCATTTCTTATTGTTGTATTCAACAATAATATTCTGTGCAGACCATCCGATGCGGTTTCTTGAAATCAAACAATCAATAAGTTTCTCATCGCCAATCTGGGCAATCATCTTTTCTGCAAACCAGTCAATTTCTCTTTTTTTCAAAAGCTTTACCAACCAAGTAAAATTGTTCTTAACAATGCTTTCTTTTACAAGTTTAACGTGGTCGTTGCTATAAAAGATTTTCTTCAAATTGTTTTCTTCTTCAATAGCACTTGTATCACCGGCAAAAAGCTCTTTGTAGGCTTCTGCCAATTCTTCGTCACCAAGTTGTTCTACTTCATTCATTAACTCTGTTTGATGTCTGTCATCTGACAAATACTCAAGAACTTCAATACCGTTCTCGCTCAAAATCGTTTCGTCAAAATTTTTCATAATTATTTTTTTTAATTAAACATATGAAATACAAATCTATGTCTGATTTGAAGATAAATTAAAATAATCATTCAAATTTTAAAACACTCCAATAATACAGCACATAAACTTACATTTCAGTGTAACAGTTTATGCTGATTTTCCCCAAAAGTCAATATATTTAAAAATAATATTGTGTAAATGTAAAAAAAAGCTTGTTAAACATAAATATTTACCATAAATTTACCTTAACCTCTTTATGCGTAAAGAGTATTTGTTTAATGTCTAGGAGATAAAGATGAGTGATAAAACAATGAAAATAGTTCTATCTGCATTAACAGCTGTGTTGTTGGTGTTGATAGCTTGCTTATATGCTTTCAAGGGCACTACAGGTTCTGCAAATCTAAATAAATTAGCTGTTCGTGTTGGAGAACTTCGTCAATACAAAACAATGAACAGAGCTGATGTAGCTTCCTCTATGGAACGTTCATTTAGCCGAGTAGGTTATGATGTTGTTACCACAACAGAAGATAATTTATATCCTGCAACTGCTGATGATGCCGGTGTAAATTTCTATGTTCGTGGATATGTTCCATTTAACAATCTTAAAACCAATAAAAATGCTGTAAATATCGTTTACATCAGAGATTATGATGTTTTACAACCTGAAGAATTAGACGCTTTTGATGGTATTGCAACATCTTCACACGATTTTTATAACTATGTAATGAGTGCAAACTATGCTGCTGTATATTTGCCGGAATTTACAGATCTTTCAATCTTCTATCCGAAACCTACTCCATCATTGGAAAGTGGTCTTCTTTATGTTGGTGATAATGATCGTCACAGCGTAGCTATATCTGCAGCTCTTGAAGCAAAGTTACCTGTTGAAATTTATGGTCGTTTGTGGGAAGGTAATATTGAAGATGAATTTATCAAAGGTGAATACATTCACGATAATGACTTGTCTTCATACTTCTCATCTGCAAAAATTAACTTAGTAAATGTAAGTTCTCATGAATCTGAATTGGGTATAATCCCTTCAAGAGTATATGATATTGCCGCTTCAAAAGGATTTATGATTGCTCCTTACAATAAAGAAATTGAAGCAGTATTCGGTGATGCTGTTCCGATGTATAAAAATGCTGAAGAATTGAAAGCTTTATACGATCAATACATAAATGATCCGGAAGCTCGTTCTGAAAAAGCTGAAAAAGCATACAGAATCGTTGTAGGTGAATACAATGTAGATGCTTTTGTTCAACGCCTAAACGGATTAGTAGAGTTCTTAATCAACGAGAAAAAACTCTAAATGAACAAAAAAACACTACATAGATTTTATCTAAGCGTGTTGTTAGTAACGGCAGTTGTGCTTTGCACACTGCCGTTTATAATGTTTCCTAAAGGAAGTCTTTATATTTATACCAAACACGTATTGCCTGATAACCGAGAAACAGAATTTGTAAATGAGTTGGAACAAATAGGTTACAGAGTTTATATAAATAAAGAAACCATCGGAAATAAAAAAACAGCTATTTGGTTTAAGGATAATGTTTTGGTAAAAGACATAATTAAAGATAGAAATTTTGAATATAATTTTATTTATAACGAAAATTATTATCCTCTTAATTTTAGCGGTCTTAAAACACTTCCTATAATACTTACACCGCATCAAAAATTGTATGAGCATTACATGCGCTCAAACGTAAAATCTGCCACTTTTTATCTTGGAAATTTCCCCAACAAGGTAACACAGACAAACATGAAAACTCCTGTAGAAGATGATAAAACAAGCGCCAAAGCTTCTGCTAAACGCTTTGATGAGTTATATGTTTGGCTAAAAAATAATAGTAATTAAATTTCTTTTTTGATAATTTTTACAACTTCGTTTATTTCTTCATTTGTAATACGGTGGTCAATTCCGTCATACTCAAAGGCTTCCCAATAAACTTTATGATTGTCAAGCCATTTTTTTGTAAAGTTAAGAGTTTTGTATTGAACGCAAACATCACTCGTTCCGTGAAACAAATAAACATTAGGTCTTGAAGATAGTTCTTTATCAAGCATATCTTTACCTGAAATAATACCTGCAAGGCTGAAAATTCCACCAACCTTATACCTTCTGCTAAGACCTGCATAAATAGCAATCATGGCTCCTTGAGAAAAGCCTATAATGTAAGTATCCTTGTTTTTAATCTTATATTCTTTCTGTAAGGCAGAAACAAAGGAGTTGATTTTTTTTGAAACATTACTGATTAAGTCTCCT
Organism: Alphaproteobacteria bacterium; assembly: GCA_017557925.1. GTDB lineage: Bacteria > Pseudomonadota > Alphaproteobacteria > RF32 > CAG-239 > CAG-267. The sequence goes on from JAFYWO010000076.1 coordinate 3,971, forward strand.
GTGTTATTGTAAATTTCAATAATTTCATCAATAGATGTTTCTGTGTTTCTTCTTTTTCTGGTGGGGTCAATATCATTAAGACCGAACCATTGTTTTTTTAAGTTATTTCTTTCACAAACCAAATCAGCCATAGGGATGGCAATAATAACATCGTTAAGCTCTTTTTCTAAGATATTGGCATAAGGTAATAAATCCTCAATGCAACTATTGTATCCGTGTAAAAAAACGATAAGTTTTTTAGGCTTGTTTCCGACTAAAAACTTTTGATGTGAAAAAGTACACAAACATCTTCTCCTAAACATTACCAAGTCAAAATATAATACAAAGGTTGATAAAGTATTAAAGTAAAATAAAAAATATAAATCAACTTGTTTTTTTATAAAAATATATAAACCCTCTTGACAATTTGAAAACAAAGAACTAAAGTAGAACAAACTTAATTTCCATAGGAGGGAAAATGTTAACACCTAAACAACATAAATTACTTATGTATATAGACGAATTTATTAAACAAACCGGTCATTCTCCATCTTTTGAAGAGATGAAAGAGGCTGTCGGGCTAAAGTCTAAATCAGGTATTCATGCAATGCTAAACTCTTTAGAAGAAAGAGGTTTTATTCGTAAACTGGCTCATCGTGCCAGAGCTCTTGAAGTTATAAAAGTTCCATCTTTAGAAAATCAAAATCTGTCTTCTGTTGCAAATGATAATCAAGACAGTGATTTTTCTTTGATGATACCGCTATATGGTAAAATTGCCGCCGGAACCCCGATAGAGGCAATAGCAAATCCGTCAGAATATATCTATATCCCTAAAACATTTTCTTCATCTTCAGAGTTATATGCTCTAACCATAGAAGGTGAATCTATGATAGAAGCTGGCATATTTGACGGAGATACAGCTATCATCAGACGAACAAATAGGGCAGATAACGGGCAGATAGTTGTTGCTCTTGTTGATAATGAAGAAGCTACATTAAAAGTTTTGGATAAAAAAAGAGGTAATGAGGTTTGGTTGCTTCCGTGCAATAAAGACTATTCACCTATTAAATTAACCGCTGATAGGATTAACATACAAGGTGTTTTGTATGGTATTGTCAGAAAGTATAACTAGGGGATAAAATGACTACAATAGCAATTATAACTGCAATGGACTGTGAGTATGAAGCAATATATTCTTTATACGATTTTAAAACAACATCAGATTTAGCAAAAGTAAACATTTATGATAAAACAGTGTATCTCATAAAATCAGGAATAGGTAAGGTAAATGCAGCTCTTGCAACTAATTTAGCCATACAAAAAGGAGCAGATATTGTAATTACTACAGGTCTTGCCGGTGGGATAGATGACTGTTTATCGCAAGGGGACATTGTGTTGGCAGATAAAACATGCTACCACGATGTATGGTGTGGAAGTCCTAATTTAAAAGGTCAAGTTCAAGATTTCCCCTTATATTTTGATTTGTCCTTAAAATTGAAAGAACTTTTACACCCTGTGGCTGAAAGCAAAGGTTGGAAAATAGGGCTTACCGTTACCGGAGACCAGTTTTTAACAGATGCAGAAGCCTTAAAACAAATTAAGACAGACTTTGAAAGTGCATTAGCTGTTGATATGGAAAGTGCTTCAGTTGCGCAAACTTGTTATCTGAATAACAAACCCTATATTTCACTTCGCATAATAAGTGATGTTGTTGGTAAAGAAAATCAAGTTGAACAATACAATACTTTTTGGGAAAATATCCCCAGATGCGCTTCAGAAATGGTGGATGAAATCTTAAAATCATTATCACTTAAATAGTTTGTTTTAATAATTATTGTTTCACTGTCAAAAAAGTACCCCCGAAACATCGGGGGTATCCTTTTGTATATCCCATCTTAATTAGTATAAATAATGCAAACTTACTTTAATAAAAAAGTAATATACGGTAATAATAGTAAAATAAAGAGATATCAAAAATACCAATTTAGATTTTTGAGCTTCATTTATGGGTTTAGGAAAACCAAAGGAATTCTCTTTGTCTTCTCCTTCAATAAAAGCTGTAACAATAACAGTTTTTACAAGAAAATAGATATAACACATAATGTTACATAAAGAAAAAATCGTCAAAAAGCTATTTTCTGAAGTAGCACTTTCATTAAAAATAAAAATACCAAACATAATTGCAAGACAAATGAAAATAGGTCTTAAAAATCCTTTCCAAACGGTGTTTCCGGTATCATGAATACGTCTAGCCAAAAGAGCACTATAAACAAAAAATTCAATCACTCCAAGAACAATGAAGATAATTTTTGTAGCTAAATATCCTATATATTCTGACAACTCAACAATTCCAAATGTCAATACGGATAAAAAGATGAAATTTACTAACACAAAAGACCAAAATTCAAAACGAGAACTTCTTGCATTAAATGTAAACATTTTTTTATAAGCATCAACAAAAGAGGATAACACAGTTGAGTTTTCAGCTTCTTCAAAATTACTTGTTTCTTTTAGTTCAATAAATTTTTTTGCTTCCGCTTTCATAACGTTTTCTTTTGTTTCGTTACGTTTATTAGAAATGCTTTCAGCCTTATTTCCTCGTTCTTCAACAATTTTCTTTATGGCTTTACTTGCTGTTTTTGCTTTTTCTTTAGCTTCTTTTTTTGTTATTTTAGCTACTTTCTTTTCTTCATTTTGAGCTTTTTTTTGTAAAATTTCATCCATAGGGTTGTAATCAAGCTTGTTTAACACATCAGGTTTGTCTTCTTTTTTTGGTTCAACGGCAGATGTAACTTCTTTGGCTTCTTCTATAACTTTTTTAACGGTTTTAGCTTTTTTCTTCGGTTCAACTGCAGATGTAACTTCTTTTGACTTTTTAGAAGAAACTCTTTTTTTTGAAGCAGTTGTTTTAACATCTTTATCATCAGTTTTTTCTACACTCATAATTTCCTCACAAAAAAATTAGAAAACGATATTATAATAACCGGTATTTAATACTTTACAATATCAAACCCCTTTAAATCACAGATTTTATTTAAATATTAACTTTGGTGACTTGAATTTTTTTGATTTTTCATCAAAAGTTACTTTAAGAACAGCGCCTTCATTTAGTTTAATGGTTTTCTTAAGACAAAATTCGCAAAAGATTCGGATAAGAACTTCATGAGAAACTATAAGGACACTACCTTTTCCGTCTTCATAAAGTTTAGTGACAAGCTTCATAAAACGTTGAAGTGTCTCACCGATAGTTTCACCTCCGGGATACCCTATATCAAGACGCTCCGGATTTGAAATATCATTGAATGCAGAATGAATATAGGGAAATTTTGCATTTAAGTCAGTTTTTTTGACACCTTCGGCTTTTCCTAAATTCATCTCTCTTAATCTTTTGGTGTAGTGAACGGGCTTATCCAATCTGGCGCTTATAATATCTGCTGTTTTTTTTGCAGACTTCAAATCACTGGAATAAATATCATCAAAATCAATGCCTGTAAGTTTTTCTGCAACTTCTCTGATATTGAGGATTCCTGCCTCAGTAAGACCAATATTCTTACATCCTTGCAGGCGTTCTTCAATAGTCCAAGCAGTTTGACCGTTTTTCATAAAGTACAGAAACATTTTTATCTAACAAACCCGATTACAGATTATACTATTCTAAAAACAAATTTAAGAATTAAGTGCAAAAAAGCAAGTCTAATTTATTAAATAATAACAGTTAATCGCTATTTTTCTTCAGAGAGCAGAAAAAGAAACCGTCTGTTCTTGTATTAAGAGGAGAAAACTTTAAGTATTTGTCACTATCAAAAGGATAATACTCCATACCGATAATTTTTGACCATAGTTCTTTGTGGTTAAGAGGTTCAAATTCCGGATGTTTTAATAAAAATGTTTCTATTTGTTTTTCGTTTTCTTCTTCAAAAACAGAACAGGTAATATAAATTATTTTCCCGCCTTTTTTTGTATGTTTTACCGCAAATTCAAGGATTTCTTCTTGTGTTTTAACAATAATGTCTAATATTTTTGGGTTAAGCCTGTATTTTGCATCAGGACATCTTCTAAAAGTTCCGCTTCCGCTACAAGGTGCATCAATAATGAATCTGTCAAAATCTTTATCTTCTACATTAGATAAGATTTTTATGTTCCTGATTTCAAGTCTTTCAGCTCTTTTCTTTATTCTTGAAAGTCTTTCATTGCTGATGTCGTGTGCAAAAATCAACCCCTCATTTTGAAGGTTTGCTCCTATAGCTAAAGATTTACCGCCGGCTCCTGCACAATAATCAATTATTTTATGATGTTTTTTAGTGTCACATAAAAGAGCAATCAACTGCGATGCTTCGTCCATAACTTCTATATCTCCGTCAAGATAAGTCATAGAGTTATTTAAGTTTACTCTGTCTTCGCTTCTTAAACCGATGGGTGAAAATGGGGTAGGGCTGAAAAATAACCCTTCTTTTCTTAATCTGTCTTTGGCTTTTTCTCTTGAAGTTAAGTTTGCTCTAACATCAAGAGGTGCGCTTTGATTAAGTGCTTCAAGTAAATTTTTGTCACAAAATTTATCAAATAGCCATTTGGGGCATTCATACATATCCTCAATATTAAAATTAGAAAAAACACCGGCTTTTTTTATTTTTTCTTTTTCTTCATAAGACAAAACATCAGGTCCGTATTCCTCACCATTAAATAAAAGCTCTAAATCTTTATCTTGAAAGTGAACGCCGACAATAAGTCTTGGAGTAATGTTATTTTCAAGCATAGCAACAAGTTTTGCTCTGTTTCTGATTATTTTCCACACTTCATCAGTAATAAAACGCCTATCTTTTGAACCTATATAACGCCTCTGTTTAAGGTAGTTGTCAATAATAAGGTCAGCCGGTTTTAAATCTTTAAAAACCTCTTCAATAATTTCTATTATAGCTTGAATTCTGCTTGCTTCTTTCATCTCTAAACCATAAAAAACATAAACCATATCCATTCTTTATACGAAAAAATAAACTTTTCAAGCATATTTTCTCCTTTGATAGCTTTAATTTTTTTATTGCCAAAATAGAAAAAATATGATAATACAAAACCCGACATTAACTTTGGAAAGAAAAAAATATGGATAAAATCTTGGTACTAAACTCTGGCTCAACCTCTGTTAAATTCCAACTTTTTAATATGGATAAAAATTCAAGTGAAGTTATTACTAAAGGACTTGTTGACAGAATAGGGCTTCAAGGCTCAAAAATTATTGTAAAATCAGATAATGAACACGATTTTACTTTAGAAACTCCTATTCAAGACCATAAAGATGCAATAAAAGTGGTTTTAGACTATTTGTTGAAAAAACACTTAAAAAATACAGATGAATTAGCCGCTGTAGGACATCGTATGGGACACGGTGGCGAATATTTTGATAAATCTGTAATCATTGATGATAAAGTGATGGAAAGAATTTATGATACAATACCTTTAATTCCATTGCATGGTCCGGCTTTTGTTCACGGTCTTGAAGCTGTGAGTGCCATCCTTCCAAACAAAATTCAGGTAGCAACATTTGACAGTGCATTTCATCAAAGTATGAATAAAAACGCATATTTGTATGCTATTCCTCAAGAATATTATAAAGAACATCGCATACGTCGTTATGGTTTCCACGGCACATCACATAACTATATTTCTCATAAAACAGAAGAAATACTTGGTTACAAAGGTAAAATTATCAGTTGTCACTTGGGCGGAGGCGCATCAATTTGTGCAATAGATAACGGAAAGAGTGTTGATACTACAATGGGATATACACCATCTGCAGGTATAATAATGTCAACACGTTCCGGTGATATGGATCCATATATTCCGCTTCATATTATGAAAACACAAAATAAAACTGCAGATGAAGTAAATCAGATGTTTAATAAACAAAGCGGTATGTTTGGTTTAACAAACGGTCATTCTGATATGCGAGATATTTTGGAATGTGCAGACAACGGTGATGAAAATTGTCGTTTTGCAATAGAAGCTTATGTATATAGTTTGATTAAAACTATCGGCGCATATATTGCTGTTATGGGTGGTATAGATGCTTTGGTATTTACGGCAGGTATTGGTGAAAATAGTGCTTTGATACGTCAAAAAGTATGCCAAAGACTTGCATATCTCGGAATTAAAATTGATGAAGCTAAAAACAATACTCATCCGGCTTCTTTAGAAATTACAACCAATGATAGTGCAGTAAAAGTTTTGGTTATTCCGGCAAACGAAGAACTGATGATTGCAACAGAAACTTTTGAATTGTTGGAAGAATTGAAAGAAAAACAAAACGTAGCATAGGGTTTGAAATGTTAAAAGTTTTAATGCCATCGTTGAAATACATTGTTGATAATGAGTATGCTTTTGTTAAAACTAAAGAAACGGAATGTATTATCAATACTTTGCTAAAAGGATTAAAGTCTGAAAGTTCTCCGGTCTTATTGCAAGTGTCAGGGATACCCGGAGCAGGAAAGAGTACTTATTGTCAAAAATACAAACAGGATAATTTTTTGTATCTGAGTTTTGATAATATAATGCTCTTGTTAAAAGACTATCAAAGTGATGTAGTATTTTTAGGTAGCGAAGAAGCTTTTAAGAGGCATGAAATGAAGGCACGAATTATAGGTTATGAACTTTTAAGTCGTGCCTTATCTATGCGCTTAAATATAATGTTTGAGCATAGCGGAACAAATGATGCTCATGTGGAATTATTTAAGAATATCCCAAATTATGGTTATAAAACTATGGTTAATTTTATAACTTGTAATATAGAAAGCGCTATAAGACGAGCAAAAATCAGGGGAGAAGAAACAAAACGTTATACTCCGGAAAAGCTTATTATTGAAAGAGCTGAAAAATTTGATTATTATGTTAAAGAATATCAAAAAATAGTAACAGAAATAAAGATACTTGATGGGGTGAATAATTTTTCTTCATTAAAGGAAATTTAACAAAATCTATATAAAATTTTTTCATCATAACAAAATAAAGGATGTGTTTGATATGAAGAAAAATATACTTATGTTTACCTGTTCGGCTTTAACGCTTATTAGTGTTTGTAAGTCGGTATGTGCACTAACCCCAAATGAGCAACTGAAAGCCGTAAAAGAAGTTTTTGTTAAGTCATTTGAAGAAATGGATACAGATGCTGATGGAAAAATCAGTAAAAAAGAATACCTCAAACATCAATTTGAAAAATTTAGAATGAACATTATGGAGGCAGACAGCTTTGATGCCTCTTTGAGTGATAAATTGTTGGAAGGTATTGATACTAAAGATTTGCAAGATAATGATGAAAAACCATCAGTAAAAGCATCTAAAAAGGATAAAAGCACCCAAAAGGAAGCTTCTCCTAAAGGAAAAAAACAAGAAAAAAATAAAGAAGAAACAAAGCAAGGTATTGATTCAATAAAAAATAGCACAGACATAATGGCATCAATGGCTAATTATACTTTAGATTTAGAAGATGAAGGTTTAACCGATGCTGAAAAAGAAATTGATGCCATATTGGCAGAAGATGGCTTAAATGTTCTTACAAAAGAAGATGTTATGCCTGTAATCGGAAACACTAAATTGACAGAAATTGAACTTCCGGAATTAGAAAAATTAAATTTTGAAACCCCGAAAGATGATGCTTCGTCTTTGTTAAACATCGTTAAAAACGATAAAGATAAAGAAATAGAAGATATGATGTCTGTTATAAAAAAGACATTACCTAAAAAGATAGATGAAATAACAAGTTGGATAGATATAGAATATAAAAATAAAGTTGTGACATACATTTATAAGGCAGATGTAGACACCACTAAATATTCAAAAGAAGATTTGGAATTATTGGCAAACAGTATCCAAAATGAGGCTTGCGTAAATGCTTATACTACAATGTGTCCCAAAATCAAACCTATGTTTATAGATGCAGGGATAAATATGCAAATACGCTATGTTGATAAAACAGATAAAGAGTTAAGTTCTTGCGAATTTAATGAAACAACATGTAAACAAAATTAAGAGAGGAAGAAATGAATAAAAAAGGATTTTTAGCAACTTTAACTTTGGCAACAATGCTTAATTTTGGTGTTGCCAGTGCAACTGTTAATCTAAATGATATGCCGGAAGAAGAATTAGCAAGAACTCTTGCTTCCGTCTTAAAGAAAAATCCTAAAATTGCTTATGACGCAGTTGTGGAATACGGTAAGATGATGAAACAAAATCAAAAACCGGAGAGTAAAAAATTAACCAAAGCAGAAGAGAAAATTGCTGAAATACTAAAAGATAATCCGTCATTAGTAATGGGTGCAATACAAGTTTATGAACAAAATGTGCAACAAGAAGAATTGCTTAAACAAGCAGAGAATTACAAGGCTTATGTAAACGAAATCCATAGTGATGAGTTGTATATCGGTAATCCGAACGGCAAATATGTTTTGACGGAGTTTTTTGACTTCTCATGCGGTTATTGTAAAGAAATGGCACCTCGCCTTAAAACATTGTTGGAAAATAATCCTGATTTAAAAATTGTCTTAAAACCGCTTGCATATTTGTCAAACAATTCAGAAGTTGCAGCCCGTGGCGCAATAGCTGCATCAAAACAAGGTAAACTTTTGGATATGTATGTAAAAATTATGCAAGAGGTTCGCCCTAATGAAAATACAATAACCCAAATTGCAAAAGACATAAAATTAGATATGCAACAATATGAAAAAGATGTTGCCTCAAAAGAAACAACAGAGTTGCTGGAAAAAATAAAGAATACGGCAACTAAAATCAAGATAAAGAGTGTTCCGACACTTGTTTTGAACGGTATGCCTCTATATGCAGTAGAAGATGTTCAGCTTCAAAGAGCGATAGACGTATTAAGAAATTCAAAATAATTACAGTCATAAAAACAAAAAAACTGCCGATTATGGCAGTTTTTTTTATGGGCAAGGGGTGATTTTTAAATAAACAACATTGATTTTAGGAAACATTGTTTCAAGTTTACGATGCATATCAATAAAATCTTCTGCTTTGTAGAACTGAATTTGCTTGTGAATGGTTAAAACAATATCATCCAGTTCAGCCGGCCATAGAGTTCCCTTATCATAAAAAATAAAAGGTATGATTTCTATGTTATCTGCTGTAAAGAACGTGTTAAAATAGTTGCTTTTCCCAATAGTTGTAATTCGTTGTTCTTTGATTTCTACCCAGTTGTTTTTACAAACATTTTTAATATCGGCAAAAGAAAGTTTCGGGTCATCAGTAACCTTGTTAATATCACTAGAGTTAATGATATCAGCGATACTTGTTTCCGCTTGATAAATGCTTGTATTCTTCAAAATTTTAAGGAGCTTAAAGTATCTTATGGCTATTGTATAGCTGTATTTATACATTCTCCCGTTTGAAAAAAACACCATCTCTCGTCTGAGATACCAGTATTTTAGTCTTCGTAATTTTTTTTTGATTTTGTAAAATAAACTCATAATTATAAGGTTAAAAAATACACATATACTTAAAATATTTATTACTGGAGTAACACCAAAACAATATCTTGTCAATTAAAATACCTGATGAATTA
>JAFYWO010000077.1 GCA_017557925.1 Alphaproteobacteria bacterium
GATTGTTTATTTTGGCTTGAGGTTGCTACTTGATTGCGTTTTTTTATTCTTCTTTTTATACGCTTTTTTTTGAGGTCAGTATGTGTTTGCTGTGAAGGATTTAATTCTTTAATAGTTGTATTTGACTGAACGGAATTTTCAGGCACAAAAAAGGCATGTAACAAAGTATTCTCTTTTGCATATAGGGATTTGTGACTAAAAAAACTAGACAATACAAATAAAATAATATAAATATATTTCATAAAATACTCACTTCTCAAGGGTTTTGTTGTATAGGTATTATATATGAAAAAAGTTTTTTTTACATTAATTTTTTTATTGGGTTTTGTAAATTTAGTTAATGCTGATGAGAATATTAAGCGTTATGAAGAAGAATGCTTAAGCCTTATTGAAAAACCTAGTGTTAGTGTTAGTTCGTCTTATGGTAAGCTTCGCTATAATTATAGTAAAGACAGTAGTTTTTTGCGTAAAGAAACAGAAAAGAAATTTGCAGAAAGAGGTTTAGAATATCCAAAAGAATTTGAGCCGATGGGGTTAACACAAATTCAAGAAGGTTTTGAAGTAAAAATGAATGTCGGCACAGTTAGTGTTAGCCACGGAAAGCAATGTTTGTATCCTGAAAATATTGATATTTTTTGGGGGTATTATCTACCTGTAATATATATAGCAAAAGAGCTGGCGGAAGGAACTTGTTTATATGATTTAACACTTCGTCACGAAAAGGTGCATATGCGTATATATATTGAAGGATTGGATTATTATCTGCCGAAGTTAAAAGTTGTTGCTGATAGTCTTTTTGATAAAAAGGGTGTCAAAATTATTGATAAAAATCAAGATTTGGAATCCTCTGCAAAAGAATTTAATGAAGGATATGTCAGATATGTTGAAAATATTGTAAAAGAATGGCATAAAGAAATTGAAGCAGAGCAAATGGAGCTTGATTCAATTAACAATTATATTTTAGAAGCAAAAATATGTGCAGGTATTGATAATTTTAGTGAAGATTAGCTTGAAAGATAAGTGTTGACCTGTTTAAGATTTTTTTATATAATATTTTTAGTGTAATTTTTTATGGAGATAAACGGTGGGAAAAACCATTATTTGGGATTTAGATAATACTTTGTATTTTGAAACGGATGAATACAAAAATAAGTTGAATGAAGCAACTGCAGAGGCAGCAATTAAAGAATTTAATCTTCCATTAGGTTTCCAAGAAGCAACAGATTTGGTTAAGGAGTCTTATTCAAAGTATCGTGATGGTGTAGAACATTTTGTAAGAACTTACGGACTTTCCAATAAAGAGTTGTATGAAGCTTATCATAAATATAAAACTAATTATATCGGTATGATAACTCCGTATGAGGGGCTTCTTGAAAGTTTGAAGAGTTTGGACTGTCCGCAATATATTTTTTCTACTTCTACAAAGGATATTTGCATAAGAATTTTAAAGCATATTGGTTTGTATGAGTTTTTTAAGGATAAAATATATTCTGTTGAAGATTTTGATGTATATAAAAAAAATGAGAGTTCATGGGTATATCAAAAAGTATGTGACAAAATAGGGGTTGAGGCTAAAGATTGTATTTTTGTTGATGATAGTTATTCTAATCATAAATTTGCAAAAGAAGCCGGTATGACAACTGTTCGTCTTTATTATAATAACAACTCTGCAAAGGGAATGGATTTTATTGATTCTGCTTATAAGGGTATAGAAGAAACAATAAAAGGCTTAAAAGAAGATTATATGTGCTAGAATTTTTTTAAGGTTTTGAACCTAGGTGTTTGGTTTAACATCTAGGTTCTTTTTTTTTATGGAGTATAGTTTTTTTTGAAATAAAAGAGGTTTAAAATATTGTATAACAGTATAGGATTTGGGTTTTATGTTATACTAAAGAATGTTTTTTCATAAATTTATCTAATTGGTCTTCTTTTTTAGCAGTCATATCAAAGCTCATTACTATTTTGAATAATTCCTTTAAGAGAGTTATAATTTCATCATAAAATTCATTCGGAGTTAATGAAGTTGTTGGCATATCATCACTTTTATAGCCCATTTCGTTAAAGTGAACTTGTAAAGCTTGCTTGTATAGTGCAAAAGATGCCTTGATAGCTTTATTAGCAAATCTAGATTCAAAAGATGTTTTATCATATAAGTTTATTTTGCAAAGACCATAAATAGTTTTATATAGTTTTTCTATTTGCATTGTTTTTGTATTATCTTCCATTTCACACCCTTCTGTTTGGTTGTTTAAAAAAAATCTTGATACACTTCTTTGTCTTAATCTGATTTTTGTTGAAGAATTGTATCAACGTTGTCTGATATTATTATTAACAGAATAAATTTAATATTTAAAGTGTTTTTCTTTTTTTATTTGTCTTTTTTATGAAAAATAGGGTTTTTATATAATATATTATGTTTTTTTGAAGGTAATCTGTGGATAAATGTCTAAAAATTTTTAAAATAGCGATATAGAATCGGGTTTATAACGTGATTTTTTTATAAAAAAGTAAGAACCGATTCGCTTTAAATAATATAAATTTGTGAAAAAAAAGAAACTAAAATACTATTTTTAACCTATGAAAAATTTTTTTGGGACATATCTGCGCGATTCTCTTAAATAATATTCATATCATATTTAAAAAATTATGGAAGAAAAAAGCTCTGCTTAGATTTGTAAGAGCTTTTTATCTTAAGATATCTTAAAGAAGCTCAGGTTTCCCTGAGCTTTTTTTATCCATAGCACTTTGTATTATTTACAAGGATAACAAGTACTATATGAACTTCCGCAACGAGAACAAGTTCCTGAAGTAGTTGAAGCGTTAGAATCTCTACCATTTGGACACTTGCTACTAGAAGTGGCATATCCGTCAGGACATTCTTTATAACTACTACCGTGATAACATGTTGAGCATTTATAACATGTATCACTTCCTTTTGCACCACAAGAACATTTTTCTGTAGCAGTTCCTGACATATATTTTCCTGTCTCACAAGAGTCACTATAGCTATATGAAGAACCTACATTTGAACAGCTATAACTGTGTGAACCTTCTGTATAACATGTTGCACTTTGTCCGCATTTTTTACAAGTAGTTGAACCGCTTGCTACTGGATGGGTATAATTGCTTGAGTATCTTGAACCGGAAGAACAACTATAGTAACTGTGAGAGCTACATGCTGTACATTTACCACATGTTATTGAATACGGACATGAACTATCACTAGAATAATTGCTTGTACTTGAGTATATATATCCTACATCACAACTTGTTAAATCTTCTGTATAACCAGATGGACACCAATAGTCACATTCACAATAAGTTGTGCATGTTCCATTTGTTTTGTTACATCCTGAATATGTGCAATATCTTGTTGATGTACTACATCCATAATGATTATATGGTTTTGAGGGGCATGTTTCCCAATTTGCGTTGTGTCTGTCATAATAACAAGTTCCTGAACCATACCCTGGATTTGTTGTTTTGTAATGAGAATATCCTCCGCTTCCGGAATAATATCCTAACTCACTACAGGTTTTATATGTTTTTGATTTACAATATCCTCCACAAGCACTACAAACATATCCTGTGCATTTTTCGTATGTGCTATTATAGCTAACTTGTGATGCGCATTTATTACATGTGTAACCATTACTATAATAAGAAGAACCTTCACCACAACTAGCATAACCGCTTGCACACCCTGTTGCATGGCAGCAAGTCCATCCGTCAGAACTATCACATGAAGATGTAAAGGCTGAACTCAAACTTGTAGTGTTAGGAGATTTACAGCTTGTTACATTATAGCAAGTCATAAGTTGTCCGTTACAAGTATCATAATTGAAGTAACTGCTACTAGGCTTAGAACTTGTTCCTACGCAAGATGATTCGCGTTGACAGGTCATATTTCCATGTGTAAGAGTAGAATAATTAAAGCAAGTTGTATTTGGACTACTTGTTGCACCACTTGCACATCCGGTAGGTTTATAACAAGTGTAGCCACTATGTGTTAAACCGCTATCATAAGTAAAATAACTTGTATTTTGGGATGATACAGCATACGAGCTATTGCACCCTACTGCTCTATAACATGTCCATTGACCATGTGTTAAACCATTGTAAGTAAAGTAAGTTGTATTTCTACTACTGCTAACCATAGCACCACTTGCACATCCGGTAGGTTTATAACAAGTTTGACCGCTATGTGTTAGTCCACTATCATAAATAAAATAACTCGTATTTCTAGATGATACGGTATATGAACTATTGCAACCTACAGCTCTATAACACGTCCATTGACCGTGTGTTAAGTCATTGTAAGTAAAATAAGTTGTATTTCTGCTACCGCTAACCATAGCACCGCTAGCGCATCCTGTTGATTTATAGCAAGTTAAACTTGTATGTGTTGAACCGCTATCATAAATAAAATAATCTGTGTTTCTAGATGATACAGCATACGAGCTATTGCATCCTACTGCTCTATAACATGTCCATTGACCATGCGTTAAGTTGTTATAATTAAAATATGATGTGTTTTTTTCGGATTCAAGCATTGCTCCGGAATATGCAGGACCATTACAACCGGTTGATTTATAACAAGAAATTCCTGTTTGAACGGAACCTTCATCATAGGTAAAATAGCTTGTGTTTTTGGATGATACGGCATTGCTACTATTGCAAGAATCAGCTCTCCAACAAGTAATATTTGTGGCAGTTCTAGATGAAGTTACAAAATAACTAGCATTAGGAGTAGAAGCGTAAGCGCCTTGATCTGTTGCACAAGAAATTGCTCTGTAGCATATCGTAGATGATTTATGTTCTGTTCTATTAAAATAATCAGTTGGAACTGATGATGACGGATATGTTCCTTCGCTGGTATTACAACCTGTTGCTCTCCAACAAGTAGTTCCTGTTGCTTGTTTATATTCTGTTATAAAGTATTGTGTATTTGGTTGTGCGTCATAAGCTCCTACATCATAAGCGCAAGCTGTTGCACGATAACAAGTAGTGGAACAACAATTACTGTAAATAGTATTAAAATAAGTATTATCAATAGATACATACGAACCTTGAGCTGTATTACAGTGTCCTTTTAAGCAATTATCTACACCATTGGAAGA
>JAFYWO010000078.1 GCA_017557925.1 Alphaproteobacteria bacterium
AAAAAGATAAAAAAAACTCTTTACAAATAAAAAAACTATTTGTATAAAGTATCTCGTTAAGCGCTCGTAGCTCAACTGGATAGAGCATCTGACTACGGATCAGAAGGTTGTGAGTTCGAACCCCGCCGAGCGCGCCATTTATATTTTAGAAGCTCCAAACGGAGCTTTTTTTTTGTATCTTAAAAAATAATCCCCAAAATTACAGCTGTAGTTTTGGGGATTGTTTTGATTATAAATGGAATTTAATAAGAATTTTAATCTTCATCATCAAATCCGTCATCATCATCATAGTCATCATAATCGTCTTCCATATCGTCATCTAACAAATCATCATCCTGATTTGTTTGACCCTCCAGCAATAAAGCTTCTTGTATTTCAGATTTTTTACGGCGACCACGACGTTTTTTGGCCGGAGCTTTTTTGGATAACGCACCTATTACATAATGTCCTACTATCTTATATAAATCTACAAGATGACCATTAAGCATGTGGTCGCCATCTTCTATAAGCGCAAAGTCTACGTCAATATGACGTTGTCCGTTTAGTTTGGATGCTAAATGTTCCACACTTTTAGGGCTTACAATTTCATCCTTACCTCCTTGTATCATAATACCGGATGTCGGGCAAGGAGCTAAGAAAGTAAAATCTTTCTCATCAGCAGGAGGTGCAACGGCAATAAAATTGTTTATATCAGGTCTGCGCATCAATAATTGCAAACCAACCCAAGCACCAAAAGAATAACCAGCTATCCAACATTGTCTTGCATCAGGATGATTAGCTTGAAGCCAATCTAACGCAACAGTTGCATCAGATAACTCTCCGGGGCCATCTTCAAACTCTCCTTGTGAACGCCCTACTCCTCTAAAGTTAAAGCGTAACACGGAAAAACCTAAATCCTTAAAACAAGTAAATAGTGCATACGCAACCTTATTATTCATCGTGCCACCATATTGTGGGTGCGGATGAAGAATAAGAGCTATCGGAGCATCATCTCGCTTTGATTTATGATAACGTCCTTCTAATCTTCCGGCATGACCGTTTATTATAACTTCTACCATTGTATAACTCTTTTTAATCTTGATTACATTTTATTAAAGTTTATTTTAATCAGTAAACCTTAATTTGGGTTTAAGATTTTTGGGAGTTTAACAGAAATGAATTCAAAATTCAAGCAATTTTTATCAGAACTGGATACTATAATAGCAAAAGATCCGGCTACTTCATCAAAATTAGAAGCTTTTTTATGCAGTCCCGGGTTACATGGAATCCTTATTTACAGATTTACACATATTCTTTGGAAAAAGAATTGGAAGCTTTTGGCAAAAATGATTTCTTTGTTTGCCAGATGGCTGACCGGTGTTGAAATTCATCCAGGCGCAAAAATCGGTAAAAACTTCTTTATTGATCACGGTATGGGGGTTGTAATCGGTGAAACAGCCGTTATCGGGGATAACGTTACAATGTATCACGGAGTTACATTAGGCGGAACTACATCTTATAATTCAAAAAAAGGTGAAAAACGCCATCCTAGTATAGGAAATAATGTTGTTATCGGCGCCGGAGCTCTGATATTGGGACCGATTAAAGTTGGCGACAATGCTAAAATCGGAGCAAATGCAACAGTCGTTAAAAATGTAGAAAGCAATGTTACAGTAGTTGGTGTTGCTGCTCACAAAACAAAATCAAACAACTCAAAATTATTTGTTCCATACGGAATATCTTCAAAAGTATCTGATCCTTTTGAAGATAAGATTGTTGAACTTAATGAAAAAATCAGAATCTTGGAAGAAAAAATCCAAAAAACACAATAAGTATTTTATAGATTATTTTCTTTTAGAAGCAAGATAAGACCTCAAGAATACATCAATTTCTCCATCTAAAACCGATTTATCGTCAGATGTTTCGGTTCCTGTTCTTAGGTCTTTTATCATTTTATAGGGTTGCAACACATAACTTCTTATTTGATAACCCCAACCATTATCTCCTTGTTCTTCTCGTTGTTGTTCCGCCTGTTGTTCTTTTTTACGTTGTTCTATTTCATAAAGTTTTGCCTTTAACATTTTAAGAGCTTGGTCTTTATTGGCAAATTGTGAGCGCTCTGTTTGGCACGAAACAACAACTCCGGTAGGGATATGGGTTAAACGGACAGCTGATTCTGTTTTATTAACGTGTTGTCCACCTGCACCTGATGAGCGATAAGTATCCATTTTTATATCTTTGGGATTTATTTCTATATTTATCTCATCATCAACAACAGGAAACACATTAACTGAAGCAAAGCTTGTATGACGTCTGGCATTGCTATCAAACGGTGAAATTCTAACCAAACGGTGAACTCCTCCCTCACCTTTTAACCATCCATAACTGTTATGACCTGAAATTTTTACGGTAACAGATTTAATGCCTGCAACATCACCTTCTGTTTCTTCTACATAAGATACTTTATAAGAGTGCTTTTCAGCCCAACGTGTATACATTCTTAACAACATTTCAGCCCAATCTTGTGCCTCCGTTCCACCGGAGCCGGAATGTATTTCAAGGTAAGTATCGTTCTTATCAAACTCATCTGATAAAAGTGAGAGAAGTTCACGCTCTTTTGCTTTTATTCTTAACTCTTCAAGATTTTCGGATATTTCACCAAGCATTGCTTCATCATCTTCTGCTTCAGCCAACTCTATCAATTCTTCTATATTAGAAATTGAGTTCAATAAATCTTCATAAAATGAGATATTTTCATCAAGAATATTTTTAGAAGAAGTTAATTTAAGAGCCTTTTCTTGATTATCCCACAGATTTGGGTCAGAAATCAGATGCGCTAATTCGTCTTGTTTTATTTTGGCATTATCATAGTCAAAGAAACCTCCGCAATAAATCGGCGGTTTGTTTTATTTCTGTTAGTATATTATAAAAATCTGTACGCATTATTTTCTCCTTAGTTTTTAGTAATTTGGACTAATGAAGTATATTTGTAAAGCTTTTTTTAATGATATATCGGTTAATATTTAATATCTTGGAGGAAATTATGGATAATTTTGAAATCAAAAAGATTTATAGTAAACATTTTAGAGAAAGAAAAGCCCAAATTGAGTATATAATTATTCACTCTTCGGCCTATTCCGTTGAAAAAAATATTGAAATTTTTAATAACATTGGAGTTAGTGCTCACTATATTATCGGCAAAGATGGCAGTATTATTGAACAAGTAAGTCCTGAACTTGTTGCTTATCATTCGGGAAAAAGCAGTTGGTTTGATAAAAAAGACGGTAGCCTTAATGAATATTCAATAGGTATTGAACTTGAAGCTCCATATTTAGGACAAAAACCAAATGATTTTTCAAAAAAAGAGATAGAATCTTTATTAAATTTGCTAAAAAAGCTTTCTTATACATATAACATAAAAAGATGTAATATTTTGGGGCATTCTGATATCGCTGTTTTAAGAAAACCTGACCCTGGTGTATGTTTTCCGTGGAAAAAATTAGCAAAACACGGGTTTGGAGTATGGTATGATTTAAGAAAAACGGACAAAAGTCAAAATGAAGAAGATTTATTAAAACGAATCGGTTATGATTGTTCTGATATTTTTGCGGCAAGATATGCTTTTTGCAGACACTTTTTTGGCGAAGAAATTGTGTTTCAAGAAGATATATGCAAGCTTCTTGATTGTGTATATGTGAAAGATTTTGTTCCGCTATCTTATGATAAATATTTAAAAACATTAAAAGCGGTATGTTATTCTTTTGATAAATGGCGAAGCAAATGATTTTTTTGTTGATTTTTGTTTATTTTAGTCTATATTTTAAACAACACATATTGGAAGAAGAACGAAATGAATAAAATTAACAGAAGAAAGAAGTTTTTGAAGGTATTTGCAAAAAAATACAGCAAGCCAATTTTTTATGCAGTCGGAATAAGTTTTGCTATTTATTTAATTGTTGGAAATATCGCTTTTCAAAAAAAGTTAGAAGATTATGATAAACCACATTTTGTAATTTCTCGCATTTCTCAAGATTTTGATGATGTTGAATTTATGCATTTATTGCTTACAATTCAAGAACTTAATAAAGATATTTTATTAAGAAAAGAGTTAATTTCTTTTGTTAATGAAGGTTTTCCAAACCCTTGCCCTCGTGAATTAAATGATGAACTTTATAAGATGAATTGGTATTCTCAGGCTTTTTTGGTAAGAGTTAAGAAAATGTTTAAAATGTATGATATTTATGACAGAAGTTTGAGAATTGAAGATACTATTCAATTTTTGAGAGATCAAGGAGATTTAAACAGTAAAGACCCGCATATTCAGCAACAAGTGTTGATGTTTATTGATGAAAAGAATCGAGTTATAACTGAAGGTTTAAGCAAAAAAGAATACGACTTTGTAAAAGAATATTCCGGAATTATTTTAGACATAAAAAGGTAAGAAAAAATCTTATCTTTGGAATGCTTATATATACGATTAAACAAGATTAAATTAAACTTTTATGCTGTGCCGCTTTGGCGCATATATGAGCGCATATCAATCAGGCTTGAGGTTTTGGCTTTTTCCCATTTTTCTTCAAAACTTGTATCAAACAAAAGCTCTAAATCTGATTTTACAATAAGCCATTTATTATTAAATATTTCCCATTCTAAAACACCACTATCCCATTTACAATGTCCCATTGCTATAATTTTTTTGTTTGGTCCTACTCCGTCAAGAATTTCTTGCAAAATTCCAAATGATGTAGAAATTGCAATATCATCATAAAAACAACCG
>JAFYWO010000079.1 GCA_017557925.1 Alphaproteobacteria bacterium
AGCACAAAATGCCCGCAGAACTGTATATATTCAATATTTTTTTCTGATGTTCTACATGACTTATTAAAAATGATATTACCGTTATGATTATTATATATGAAAATAATGAATAGCCAATATTTTGTCTTAATATATTGGTAGGCATAAATATACCTATGAGGTATAAAAGACAATAAACCGTAGTATAGGCAAACAATTTATAACGCATATCTTTATTACTTAAACTTATAAGGGCAATAAACAACATTGTTATAACACAAACTATTTCAAAAACAGGGGCATACACGGCTATAGTTTTAGGAACAGTGTTAGGCCAAAACCTTATAAATCCGTATAAACCTATTAGCGGAGTTAAGTTGCTTATAAGAAAAACCAGTGGATTTTTTATTCCTGAATTTATGGATGAAATCCAATAATGAAAGGGCCATATAGGAATACGAGATATAAATGCAAAAAATATACTTAACCAAATTACATACTCTCTGATACCTTCTATATTTAAGTTACCTGCGGTATTTAATGGAATATTGGCTTTTTTTATGTCACAAATACTTATGGTTGCAACAAGCAACAATATTGCCCCCACAAGATTATAAATACTAAATTTTACCAATATGTTTTTTTTATTTATATTTACATAAGTGCTTATCAAAATCACAAGCGGTGTCGTTACGGCTGCAAAAAAGATATAAAACGATACAATATCGGCAGCCAATAAATAACCATTCAAAAAACAAATAAACAAAAGCTCAGATGCTATTAAGGTTTTTGTTCGTTCCTCTGTTCTGTCCATAAATATCTCAGCAATCAAAAACGATAAATTTATACTTAATAATAATAACATAGAAAAAACATCCGCCCCAAATAGTAAATCTATTTTAGGATTAGATAACCACGAATATTTTTCTATAATTTGAATCCCTGTTTTACTTGTATCAAGTAAAGAAAAAGAATACAATATAACTAAGGTATTTATAAATAGTGTCCATATTGAAACATTATAGACATTTTCTTTAGAATAAATTTTGTTTACTTTAGATGTAAGCACAAAGAATGCCCCGCACAACGGAATAAATATAATCAGTATCAATAAATTTAAATTCATGGCAATTCTCTTCTATAAAATGATACAACAAAAACAATAATTCCTAAGAAAATAAATATTATCATATTACTATATTGTTTCTTGTTGAACTTAAAAAATAGTGATACACCGGCACTGTTTAATTTTGATACCGTATTTTCTATCAGTTTTTCAGCAAATAATGTATCGGCCATTAACCACAATAAACGACTGATATAAGTTAGCGGTATGATTATAAGATGATAATAAATCTGATTTGTCAGTTGATTTCCTTGCAGAAACGTATTGCTGTAAAACTTCCGAAGAAATCCCATAACCGGCAAATACACTATTGTCAAAAACAAAGCAATAATACCAAGATTTGCCAAATTATATGTTTTAAAATGATAAGTTGACAGAATTAGAATAAACGCATTACATATAAAACTCATTACACGCAGAGAATTTTTATTAAGATAATCTAATCGTCTTGTTTTCGGCGATTTATATATATGATTTAAAACTATTGCCACGGATAAGGATGTAACAACACTCAAATAAAAAGGTATATTTGTAGCCATATCTATTGATATTTTATACATAATTGAAATAAATAAATTAACAAGCAACGCTATCAACAATAAAATAGATAGCATTACATCTCGGTTCATTTCTTTAGCATTTATCATTTCACTTATTTTATCTTGCCTGTTTTGATACAAATAAAGCTTAAAAAACATAATGTTATACAGGTATAAAATAAAATAATAATAAGAAAACATATTGCGCCAAGAAAATGAGTTCTCATACAACATTATCATTAAAGCGCCGATTCCTGACATATTGAAGTAAACTGTTTTTTTGCGAATATTATCTTTTATTACAAAAAGAACAAGTCCGGTAACAAAAGTAAGGATACTCATTATTCTAAATAATGGCATAAATAAATCCGAAATTGTAAGCAAATTATGAAGTTTTAACAACAGCAGAATCCCCGAAAGCGGACAGAATAGTATATTTATCATACTCATACGCTGGAATCTTGCAGAACTTATATCCAATAAATAACCTTGAAAAGAAAAAGCCCCCAACTTTATAAAAAGGGCTAAAGACGTAACAATACTAACAAAATCTTGATGTCTGCCTATTTGTTCGTATGTCATTAGCTGACTTATTTCTATATTTCCAATTCTACCGCTAACAAGTGAGAATACCATAAATAAAAACATATCTGCAATAAAATTATATATAACATATCGTCTGGAAGAATCGACATCTTTTAACAAAACATAACCAACAATATCTGAAATAAAAGTAGCTGTTATCAATTGCACATAATTTTTTGCGCATATTAACAAGCTTAACAACACAAAATTTAGCAATATCAGTGAATTAAATAAACCCTGTCGTTCTTCATAACGAAAAACATTATTATTAAACAAGGTTAAAAGACTTATAAAAAACAAAGGAACAAGTAAATAGTTTGTAGTTATGGAAGGATTAAAATCTATCGTGATATTACCGAATTTACTCTCATTCCATATAAAACTGAACCCCTGAGCCGTATTCGTTACAATTTGTTCTATATAATCATAAAACAAATAAAAAGAAAAGCAAAACATTGCCCACGCAATAACCTTTTCCCAACGAATCCTTACTCTAAAAAAACCAACAATACTTATAATTACTAAATATGCTAAAGTATTTATTATCATCATAATCCTTTTAGAGTCTTTTACGAATCTATTTATATATCTTATTTTATTAAAGCTTCAACGTTTTTAACAAGACGAACAGGAACTGTATACTCACGCAAAACATCATCTTCCTCAACTTCTACCACCAGCATAGAAGTCACCATTTTCAAAGGCTTTCTAGCACCATTTGCTATATTTTTAAATACCACAGCCATTTCTTTTGTGCGATATAAAAGTGCCGTATCTCCGCCGTCATATATAAAGCGTGGATTTTCCGGTGCTCCTTGACGAGAATTTATGATAATTAATATTTCTCCGGCTTTATTTTGTAAAATATCATACCTACTCTCTTGTGCTAATTCATTATCTGTGGACATCTTCCCTCTCTTAATACATTGTTATAACGTCATTGTCCTTTTCTTTATCACATAATATTTAACAAATAAACATTTAATTTCATTTTTTTTACATTTTTTTATTGACTATCAAAAAAATATACTTTATAAGTCATTTTCAGTTGAGTTGAGGGCCCGTAGCTCAGTCGGTAGAGCATTTGACTTTTAATCAAAGGGTCATGGGTTCGAATCCCGTCGGGCTCACCAACACCGCAAAGGGTTTGAGAGATTTCTCAAACCCTTTAGTTTTTATTGGTGCTACTTTTAATTTCTCCACCTTTCTTAAAGAGTAAAATATATTGATTTTATACTAAAATTGATGTAAAATCTTAGTGTGTAAGTGATTTGGGGAATTTTTTATGGATTATAAAGATAGACAACATTTGAGCAATATGGTTAGAGTTGCTTGTTCTACACAAGATATACATCTATTTAAAGAACTATTGCCTACACCTGAAAAATTAGTTGAATATAGTGACATGCAAAATGGTGGTAGTGTATTACATACTTTGATGTATGCTAATGGAAATAATCCAGTTGAATTTTTGAATTCAATTATTACGGAATATAATTTAGATAAAAATCCGGAGCTAAAAAAAGAATTGTTTTTAAAACGCAATGCAAATGGTAAATATGCGGCTGACTTTTCTTATATATATAAATATTTACATCCGGAAACCAGAAATCAGTTTGAACAATACTGTGGAAAAAAGACATCTGAGTCAGATGACTTGTCTGATAATAGAACGGAAGCAGAGAAAAATAAGATAAAGTTTTATCTCCAATTAAAAGATCAAATAAAATCGTTAAATAATGAAAATGCAAAAGAAGTAGCTTTTGGTATTCCCAAAGCTTTCCATAATGCATCTGATAACCATTTTGATTCTTTTGCTTCTGGAACACCTGTATCTAATCCATTATATCTTCCTAATAAAGATGGAAAACCAGCTTTGTATATACGAGGAAGCATACAAGAAGAATATCCTGAAATTCGTTTATTGAACTATGAAAATAAAGAAAATAATACAGAAGAAGGCGCCTGTATTCTCAGAGGAATGAAAATTAATAGCGAAGAAAGTCTTTTATCACAAGCAATTAGAAAAATGGATTTTCCTGAAGATTTCGTATTCCACTTCCACTCATTGCAAGTTTTTGAAGATGATTATAAACGTTTAAGAGAAAGTGAAGAAAAAAATGCAACTAGTAGATATTTTAACAAATATAGAGGAGCCATTGTTTTTGAGACAGAACAACAAAAAGGGCTTGAAACAAATAGCGGAAATAGTGGATATGGTGGATATATAACTTCATACAGAACAATGGAAAAAGGAAAAAATATTGAATATCCTATTATAGTTTTACCTAGTTGTGGATTTAGTGTTCAAAAAAAATATAATGAAAATAACCCAGATTTACTTATGAATACAGAACGAAAATTATATCATGAACTTTTTCATGGAATTGATTTGGGAAACGGGGCGAGTTTTTCTGAAACGCCTATATTTAAATATGCTATGATGTTGGAAGAATGTAATCCCAAAGGAAAGTTTGATTATCTTTTTAGAATAGTAGATAAATATGAAAAAGATAGTTATAATTTGGAGATGGCTGCTTATATAATGGGAATGGCAGATAAAGAAGTGCTAAAAGAATCTCCTTTATTATCTAAGATATATGAATTAGGAGAATGTTTTGCTATTGCTAAAGCTAATGATGATAAAGGAACTTTAAGTAGAATTGCAACAGCTATGGATAGATCGCCTCATAATACAAATTTAAAAGCAAAACATCTTCATTTTATGATAGAAAAAGAACAAGGCAATAAATTTGAAATAGATGAAAACAAGCGCCAATCTTTTGAAACTCATATTATAAAACAAATAGATAAAACAATTGAAACAATAAAAAGCAATCAACAAAGTAAAACGTTTAACAAAGGTCGCGAGATATAAATTATCCTCATTTAATCATGTATATATTTCTGCATAGCTGACCTAGTCGCATCACCAACACCGCAAAGGGTTTGAGAGATTTCTCAAACCCTTTAGTTTTTTCTTGGTATACATATTGTATACATTTTTAGATAAAAATTTTTCGAATAAATTTTACTCTTTTCTGATTGTTTCTCTTTACTTTTCCTTGCAATTAAATCATCCCCCATGAACGTATTTTTAGTTTTCAACGACTTTGTCTCCTAAAGCAAAAGAAGATATGTTTTGTATGCATTTAAACACATTTAAGTGTTTTTAGGACAGAGAATCGATTACCTCCAACAAGACTATCTTGTAACGACATCCGTCGAATCTAAAAACCAAACCATCAAGGATATATCTTGATGGTTTTCTTTTAGGCAAACATTACAGAGTTCTGCAGAAAAAAAATTCACCAAGCAAATACATCTTGACTCTTATGTTAATAGATAATATAATAGCTATTATAGATATTTTTCACTCATAGGAGATAATATATTGAACTTTATTCTAAAATCACCAAAAGAAATAATGCAAG
>JAFYWO010000080.1 GCA_017557925.1 Alphaproteobacteria bacterium
CAACTCTATACACCTTATATGTGTTATTGTCTTTAGGCAGACTTATTTCCACCAACGTCTTTTCTTTTGCTTTTAAGAACATATTGTTGGGCTTAAATCTCTTATTTTCTCCTCTTATACCTACATCTAAAACCTTTGTTGCAAAGATACCGTCATTTTTGATTTCTCCTACGATTTTTACTATATCTTTTCCGTTTTCAACCAAATCAAACACCTTCACATCTAAAAATTTTAAATTATGATAATTATTATATCCGCTCAAGCCGATTTTATTATAGTATTTTTCAGCATCATCAAACAATAATACCACACCGCTTCTAAACAAAATCAACCCCAAAACAAAAAACAATATATACAAAAAACATCTGGTTTTCACATACCAATTTTTCTTTTTTTGAACCATAAGCCTGTTTTCTATATCAGCCTTAATACCTTCTTCTTCAAAATATTTTTTCTTATCATCTTTACCGTTACCCATACTAATCGTAAAAGAAGTCCCTTGGTCAGAAGTAAGTATAAGCTCATTTTCTACTTGAGATTCATTACTTGATATTGCCATATTTTTATCTGTTTGTTTTTCAATTTCTACTTTTACTTCTTTTTGAATTTCTTTTTGTGTTTCAACTTTTATCTCTTTTTCAAGCTCAACATTTTTTTCTTCTGCCCAATTAACATCCTCAACAACCTTCGGACTACGGTCATTAACAATAATATACTCTTTTTTATCTGAAGGAAAATTTCTTAAAGGCGGAGCATTTACTTCAATAGCCTCCACAACCATTTCATCTTCAGCATCTGACCTATACCCGAGAGCATCAGATTTAATCACATTCCAAACATTAGAACAAGCTGAACATCTAAAATTCTGTCCTGTCTTTGGTACTAAACTATCCGGCACTTCATACACACTATGACACTTTGGGCAACTAATCAGCATATTCTTCTTCCTTATATTAAAAACTCTTCCAAATATACCTTGCCTTCACAAAATTTCAACCTTTTTTTTCAATTCATCATCTTTGTTTTTAGCCCAAAAACAAAAAAAATTGTGAATTATTGCAAGCTTGCGTTTATTCTTATAAATTATAAGTTATATTAAGAGAAAAACTAACTTTAGGGAAAATTATGGAAAACACTGCTTTTGAACCGATTGTAGAAATGAAAAACGTAGGCCTTGCCTACGGAGATAATCCGCCTGTATTAAAAGATATAGACTTCTCTTTCAGAAGAGGCTCGCTACATTTCTTAACCGGCAAATCCGGCGCCGGCAAGACATCTTTGCTTTCAATGCTCTATTTGGCACAACGTCCGACATTTGGCACATTAAAAGTTTTTGGTTCCAATGTTGCGATGACAGACCGTGAAAAGATGGCATTTTTACGCCGTCGTATCGGTGTAGTTTTTCAAGATTTCAGACTATTAGAGCATTTAAGTGTTTTTGACAATGTTGCTCTTCCTTTACGACTTAAAGGAATGAAAGAAAAAGAAATAAGACAGCGAGTAATAGAGCTTTTAGCTTGGGTTGACTTATCACCTAATATGTATGTAAAAGCTTCTGAAATTTCCGGCGGAGAAAAGCAACGTGTTGCTATAGCCCGTGCCGTAATCAATCGTCCAGAACTTCTTTTAGCTGACGAACCTACAGGAAACGTAGATAATGAAATTGCCTACAAATTAATGAAACTTTTCGCAGAACTTAACCGACTTGGCACAACGGTAGTTATCGCAACACACTCCGAAGAACTTATGCAACGCTACAACTATCCGCGCCTAAAATTAGAAAACGGTCATTTAGAATATATCAAATAGGATATCGTTATGGAAAATATAACCGAAATGAATGAAAACCCTGCCAGAAGACCACGCCCTGAGGAAGAAAAGCTCAGAGCTCTAAGATGTCAACGCCCTCCGTTAGACAGCAAAGAAGAGCTCCCCTTAAGCGAAGGTTATTCCAAAACTTTTCTGTCTGTAATTGTTGCAGTATCAGTATTTTTATTTGCCATAACTCTATCTGGAGTATTGGGTATAAACTCTATGTTTGAAAACTCCAAAAAACAAGTAATTTCCAACTTTACGGTTCAGGTTTTACCTCTGCCAAACCACGAAGACAGCAAAAAAGACCTTTTAGCCGTAGTATCATTTTTAGAACGCTACCCTAACATTACCGAGGTAAGCGTATTAAGCGATTTGGAAATAAGATCTTTACTGGAACCGTGGCTTGGAAATAACGTGGATATAGAATTACTTCCTATCCCCAAACTATTAGATGTAAAAATAGATACAAACGTAGAGTTTGATTACAAAAAATTAGCTGTTCGTTTATCAGAAATATCTTCACAAGCCTCAATAAATGACCACAATCTTTGGTTATCAAGATTATTAAAATTCATAAACTCCCTAAAAGTGTTAGCTATGACGGTTTTGCTACTCGTAGCATTAGCATCAATAACCGCAATAGTCTATGCTGCACAGACGAGTCTTAATGTCCATAAAGACATAATCAGCATCTTACATATTATGGGTGCAACGGATAAATACATAGCACTAAACTATGTAAAACAAATCACCTATACTTCCATCATAGCCGGTATAACCGGAACTGTCATTGCAACCCCTGCGATAATTATTGTCGGTTCACTGGCAAAAAGCATAGAAGCCGGTATATTTAACTCTGTTACCTTTGGCCCTGAAGAATGGTTGATAATCTTTATTTTACCGATGCTTACTGCTATTCTTGTTGCCTCAACGGCTTATATTACCATAGTAAAAAGTTTGCGTTCAATGGTTTAAAAAAAAAACAAAAAAAGAGAAAGGCTGAAAAGTCTTTCTCTTTTATAAATCAGTAGACTAAAATATCAGAAAAACAAGAAATAATGCAGAACCGATTCCCAAAGCCACACCTATTAAACGAGCTTACATAGCTTCATTCATCAAATGTTTCATACTCACAAAATAGTTTTTAAAAAAGTGCCATTCCCAACATAGCTTTTCCACTCCTCTGTATAAACACAAAGTCTATGGTAATAAAAATGCTACATATCAAGAACCTCTCTTTCTGAATACAAAACATAAATAACAACCATAACATAAACAAAAAAACATATTATAACAACTTGATTATAACAC
>JAFYWO010000081.1 GCA_017557925.1 Alphaproteobacteria bacterium
ACATATTCGCCAAGTGTAAAATTTTTTCCGTGTTTCATAGTATTTCTCCCTTTTTAGGTATTTTCTTCTATATTAAAAAAAACACAAACAAAATATTATTTCATAATATTACAACGCCATCAGTTTCAAATCTATATTTTTCAATAACTTAGCACATACCATCTGTTTTTTAAGAAACTTTTGAACTAAAAAACATAAATCAATCTTCAAGATAAAACAGATACAAATTAAATATTTTTAAATACAATGAATATTTTTGTGGAAAATAAAAAAAGTTATGATAATATGATGGGCGAAATTTACCATATATGTGGTAAACATTTTGTGTTAACTTATTAACGAGGGAAATCGTAATGGATAATCAAGTTAAAGCTTGGGAAGGTTTCAAAACTAATAAATGGCAGGAAGAAATTAATGTTCGTGACTTTATTAATTTGAACTACACCCCTTATGAGGGAGATGACTCATTCCTTGCTCCAGCTACTGAACGCACAAATAAAATGTGGAAAAAAGTTGCTGAATTGATGAAGCAAGAACGTGAAAATAACGGACTATTAGATGCTGATACGAGTGTTGTATCTTCTATCACTTCTCATGGTGCAGGTTATATAGATAAAGACGAAGAAATCATCGTTGGTCTACAAACAGATAAGCCATTAAAAAGAGCGTTAATGCCTTATGGTGGTTATCGTATGGTTGAAGGTTCTTGTAAGGCTTATAATTTGCCTTTAGATCCAAAACTTACAGAAATATTCACAACATATCGTAAAACTCATAATGACGGTGTGTTTGATGCTTATACACCTGATATTAGAGCTTGTCGTAAGAGCGGTATTATTACCGGTCTTCCTGATGCTTATGGTCGTGGTCGTATTATCGGTGACTACCGCCGTATTGCATTGTATGGTATTGATCGTTTAATCCAAGACAAACATGAGCAAAGAAATATTTCTGACTTAAGCAGTATGACAGCAGACGTTATTCGTGAACGTGAAGAAATTGCTGAGCAGATTCGTGCTTTAGAAGATATGAAGAAAATGGCTGAAAGCTATGGATTAGATATTTCTAAACCAGCTCAAAATGCAAAAGAAGCTATTCAATGGACATATTTAGGTTATTTGGCTGCTGTTAAAGACCAAAACGGTGCGGCTATGTCTATTGGTCGTATCTCTACATTTTTAGATATTTATATTGAACGTGATATCAAAAATGGAGTTATTACAGAATCTGAAGCTCAAGAAATGATGGATGATTTGGTTATTAAACTAAGAATGGTTCGTTTTTTGAGAACTCCTGAATATAATGAATTGTTCTCCGGTGACCCTGTATGGGTAACAGAATCAATTGGTGGTATGGGTATTGATGGTCGTACACTTGTTACAAAGAACTCTTTCCGTATCTTACACACATTATATAACTTAGGACCTGCTCCTGAACCAAACTTAACAGTATTCTGGTCAAATAACCTTCCTGAAGGTTTCAAGAAGTTCTGTGCAAAAGTATCTATTGATACTTCATCAATTCAATATGAAAATGATGACTTGATGCGTGGTTTCTTCGGTGATGACTACGGTATTGCTTGTTGCGTATCTCCAATGCGTATTGGTAAACAAATGCAATTCTTTGGTGCTCGTGCAAACTTAGCAAAAGCTTTATTGTATGCTATAAACGGTGGTAAAGATGAAAAATCTGGCGAACAAATTGGTCCAGAATTTGCTCCAATCACATCTGAATATCTTGAAATTAACGAATTAGAACGTAAATTTGATAAAATGATGGATTGGCTTGCTGAAACTTATGTTAATGCACTAAACATTATCCACTATATGCATGATAAATATTCTTATGAAAAGTCTATGATGGCTTTACATGATAAGGATGTTGTTAGAACATTAGGTTG
>JAFYWO010000082.1 GCA_017557925.1 Alphaproteobacteria bacterium
CTTTAGACAAATTACTTATGGGATAAGAATATAACAATACGCAATACCCCTCATTATATCCACGTTTAATACGTCCTCGCAACTGATGGAGTTGTGCAAGACCAAAACGCTCAGCATGTTCTATTATCATAATTGTCGCTTCAGGAACATTAACCCCTACCTCTATCACGGTAGTTGCCACCAAAAGCGTAATTTTCCCATTTTTAAAATCTTGCATAACGGCATCTTTTTCTTGTTCCTTCATTTTACCGTGTATAAGAGCTACTTGATTACCAAAATGTTGTTTTAACATTTCATAACGCTCTGTTGCTGCCGCTAAATCCATTTTTTCGCTTTCTTCAACCAAAGGACAAACCCAATAAGCCCTTGTTCCTTCTTCTTGCTTACGTTTTAGCGATTCAATCATATCTTTAATTTTTGCAACATTCATAACAACTGTTGTTGTTGGCTTTCTACCTTTGGGCAGTTCTTTTATTTTTGAATAATCCATATCTCCATATGCTGTTAATAATAAACTTCTGGGTATCGGTGTTGCCGTCATAACGAGGACATCACAAAGTTTACCTTTCTGCGATAATGCTAACCTCTGATTTACTCCGAAACGATGTTGTTCATCTATTACCACATAACCTAAGTCTTTAAATGTAACACTATCTGTAAATAAGGCGTGTGTCCCTATCAATATATTTATTTTTCCATTTTCCAAATTTTCATAAATTTCTTTTTTTTGTTTAGCTTTAAGCTTACCTGTCAAAAGAGCGACATTTATGTTAGTTTTTTTACATAATTCCTGTATGGTTTCATAATGTTGTTTAGCTAAAATTTCCGTAGGTGCCATAAGTGCGGTTTGCGCACCGTCTTCTACAACTTTCAGCATACTTAAAAGAGCTACAACCGTTTTACCTGAACCGACATCTCCTTGCAATAAACGTAGCATTTTAGAAGAAGAATTTTGGTCTTGGTCTATTTCTTGCAATACTTCTTTTTGAGAATCCGTTAAAGAAAAAGAAAGTGCCGATAAAACTTCTTCATATAATTTACCATTCCCTTTAAATGAACGTCCTTGTTGTTTTTTTGTTTTTTGACGAATGAATGCTAAAGCTAGTTGATTAGATAAAAGTTCATCATAAGCCAAACGTCTGCGAGCTATAGAATTGGGAAACATATCTTCTGTTTTGGCCGGATTATGTAATTTTAAAACAGCATCATTAAAACTTATATTTCCTAAATCTTCATAAATATCTTTTGTCAGCCATTCAGGAAAATGAGGTGTTCTTAATATTGCCTCTCTTACCAACTTTGTTACCATCTTATTAGTAACACCGGCCGTTAGCGGATATACAGGTTCTAAACGAAGAATATCTTTTAACCTATTTTCAGCAACTACGAAATCCGGATGTGTCATTTGCCAAAGACCATTAAAATATTCTAATCTTCCGCTTATAGCACGTCTTTGTCCGATAGGATAATTTTTTATAATAGAATCCTTATATACTTTAAAGAACACAAGAACTAACTCTCTTGTTCCATCTGTGCAATATACTCTATACGGATGTTTTTTTGTTTGAGGAGGAACATGCTCTGTTATAGTCACAACACCTGTCCAAATTTTATTATTTACCGCTTCTGATAGTAGAGCTGTATATGTCCTATCGGTTAGGTTATATGGAAAATGAAACAAAACATCTATTATTTTTTCGCCACAAAGATTTTTTATAAGTTTTTGATACTTGAAACCTACACCTTTTAATGAATCTATTGATGAAAAAAGCGGATATAAAATATTTGGGCGCATTATTTTAAGCTCTTTACAAATTAAGGGTTTATGTTTATGTTCTATTTATGTTTAACAGTAATGAGTAAAAATGTCTATCAGTTTTAATAATTGCAATAAAAAAACACTATCTTCCGTTGTAAAAGATGCAGAAGCTTTTGCTGTTATTGATTTATTTAAAAATTCAAATCGTGATTTATTATGTATCTTAAGTGACGGCATCAGCTTAAAACAAGTTTCTGAAACTATTTCTTTTATCGCTCCTGATATAGAAGTTTTAACTTTTCCAAATTGGGATACCGTACCTTATGACAGGGTTTCGCCAAATGCATCCATCTTATCTCAAAGAATAGAAACTTTAGCAAAACTCTCTCTTGAAAATTGTTGTAAAAAAAATAGAATCGTCATCACATCAGTTGGAGCTGTTTTACAAAAGCTACCTTTAAAAAAAATATTCCTTAACTCCAGAAAAACAATAAAAGTCGGCGACAAACTTTTGTTTGATGATTTTATTCATTATGTATCTATAAACGGCTACAACAGAGTTGAACAGGTTATGGAATCCGGAGAATATGCAATAAGGGGGGATATTATTGATATTTTTCCAAGCGGTGCTGATAAACCTCTTAGAATAGACTTATTTGATGATGAAGTAGAAAGATTAAGATTATTTGAGGTTGAAACACAACGAAGTGCAAGCGAATTAAGTTTTTATAATTTTGATAGCGCAAATGAAGTTATTTTAGATAAAAATACGATTAAATCTTTTCGCTCAAAGTATCGTGAAGCTTTTGGAAGTAACGGTATTAAAGACGAAATTTATGAAAGTATATCTCAAGGAAAACGCTATATAGGTATGGAAAATTGGCTCCCCTTTTTCTATGATGAAAGTTTACCTTCTTTATTTGATTATATACCAAATGCAAATATTGTTTTGGGGATAGATGTAGAAAATGCCTTAAAATCCAAAATTGAAATAATAATTGACCATTATAAGGAAAGACTTGAGGCTGTTAATCTTAAAGACAACACAGAAATTGATAAATACAGACCGGTAGAGCCAAATTTAATGTTTTTGGAAGAATCCGAATTTAAGTCAAAAATTTCTGAAAGAAACTTTGTATATCTTTCTAACCTATCAATACCTGAAACAACTGATATAATAAGCTATAACACAATTCCACAAAAAAACTATGCCTCCTTAAAAAACATAAATACTCTGCAAATATACAACGAACTTAAAAACGATTTGTATAACAATAATCAAAAGAAAAAAATCATCTGTTGTTACTCAAAAGGTTCTTTAGACAGAATGTATAACCTTTTTGTTGAAAATAACTTTAAGAATCTGCATATTTCTCCTACTTTTGCCGATGCTGTAAAAATGTCAAAAAAAGGGTGTATTGTTTTTGTTATATTGGAACTTCAACACGGATTTAATTCTGATGATTTTTTTATCATAACCGAGCAAGATATTTGGGGAGAAAGAAGAAATTTACGCACTACAAAAAAGGTTAGTGCCGAAAATTTGATTGCAGATATATCTTCTCTTAATGTGGGAGAATATGTTGTCCACATAGAACACGGAATTGGGCGTTTCATGGGATTAGAGAACATCATAACAGACAACATTGCTCACGATTGTTTGAAACTTATATATGCTAACAACGACAGGCTTTTTGTTCCTGTTGAAAATATTGATGTAATCAGCAGATATAGCGCAGAAGATGCCGAAGTTACTTTAGATATTTTAGGCGGACATCAGTGGCAAGCTAAAAAAGCCAAAGTAAAAGAAAAAATAAAAGACATAGCCCAAAAACTCATAAAAATTGCTGCAGAAAGACAAATGAAAAAAGCAGATATTTTTATTCCTGAAAAAGGTCTGTATGAAGAATTTTGCAGTCGTTTTTTATACTCTGAAACAGAAGATCAGATAAAAGCCATAAATGATGTTAACAAAGATTTATCCTTAGGAATTCCTATGGATAGACTTATTTGCGGTGATGTAGGTTTCGGAAAAACAGAAGTTGCAATCAGAGCATCTTTTAACGTAGCAATGGGAGGAGCACAAGTAGCTTTAATTGTTCCGACAACTCTTCTTGCAAGACAGCATTACTTAAATTTTAAGGAGAGATTAAAAGGTTATCCTGTTAAGGTTAAAATGTTATCACGACTTGCAACACCTAAACAATTAAAAGAAATTAAAGAAGAACTAAAAAATGGTTCTCTGGAAATTGTAATAGGAACTCACGCTCTTTTGGCAAATGATATAAATTTTGCGAATCTCGGTCTCTTAATTATTGATGAAGAACAGCACTTTGGCGTAAAACATAAAGAAAAATTAAAACAGCTTAAATCTGATGTTCATATTTTGACATTAAGTGCTACCCCAATACCCAGAACTTTGCAATTATCTCTTACTGGAGTTAAACAATTAAGTATCATAGCAACACCTCCTGTTGACAGATTAGCTGCAAGAACATTTGTCACTCCTTTTGATAAAATGATGATAAAAGAAGCTATATATCGTGAAAAATACAGAGGCGGACAAGTTTTCTTTGTGTGTCCCCGTATTTCAGATATAATTGAGATAGAACCAAAACTTAAAGAAATAGCTCCGGATGCAAAAATTTTAGTTGCTCACGGACAAATGGGAGCTTCTCAATTAGAAGATGTTATGTCACAATTTGCAGAAGGAAAAGCTGATATTTTACTTTCTACCACAATCATAGAATCCGGAATTGATATACCAAATGTAAATACTATGATTATATATCGCTCTCATTTATTTGGCTTAGCTCAACTCTATCAATTAAAAGGAAGAATCGGGCGTTCAAAACAAAGAGGATATTGTTACTTTACTATCCCTAATCAAAAAAAATTACCTGCTATTGCTCAAAAACGTTTAAATATTTTACAATCTCTAAATCAACTTGGAGCTGGTTTTTCTTTAGCTAATTATGATTTAGATATAAGGGGGTCAGGAAACATATTGGGAATCGAGCAATCCGGTCATATAAAAGATATCGGCATAGCTCTTTATCACCATTTACTTGAAGAAGAAATAAATCGCTTAAAGTCTATGGACAAAGAAGATAACTCTGAGAATTATCAAATCAATAATACTAAGGATTACAGTGTACAGATAATAACCGGCGTACCTATTATTATCCCTGAAAAATATATTCAAGATTTAGGTGTAAGACTTGGTCTTTACAAAAGAATCGGTTCACTTAAAACAAATGAAGAAATAAATGATATAAAAGAAGAACTTATTGATAGATTTGGAGACATTCCAAACGAGGTAAACAATCTGTTAAAAACTGTTGAAATAAAACAATTAGCAAAACTCTCTAATATTGAAAGAATAGAAGCAGGAGCCCGTGGTATTTTGATTTCTTTTTATAACAATCAGTTTAAAAATGTTGAAAATCTTATGGATTTTATAAAAAAACAGTGCGGCATCGTAAAAATTAGACCTGATCAAAAACTATTTATTGAAAGAGATTTATCAAATCACCAAACAAGACTTGATGTAATAAAAAAATATGTTTCTAAAATTTATGAATTAAGCATTTAAGACAGCTTTTCCAATAATTTTTTATAAGCATCAGTTAAGCGTTTAAATTTTTCTTCGGCATCTTTATCTTCAGGATGAAGGTCAGGGTGGCAGGTTTTAGCCATCTTTTTATATTGTTTCTTTAGATTATCAATACTGAAATTCTCCACTTTTATATCAAGCTCTGCAAGATTTTTCCTGTCACAACTTGAGAATCTAACTTCGTTTTCAGCATTTTTATAGTCTGAAAAACTATGTAAAAATTCTAATTCTTCATTTAGGTCGCAACCAAATTTATATTTAATCTTGGAATGAAAATTTCCAAATCTTGCTCGTTTTTTAAAAACGCTTTCGCTATCTTCTTCTGTATTATCTTGATAATAATTCCACTTTGCATTATACTCTTGAACGTGTTCCAAGCAAAACCAATAATAGGTTTTTAAGGTTTTATCACGAGGTGCTTTAAATTCCCCTTTTTTATTACATTTTGGATGATCGCATTTATGTTCTTCTCCCTCATTTTGAGGTGCAAAGTATTTCCGCGTTCTTCTTTTTGTCCCTAAATTTACCACTTTTTCTTCCAAAATATCATTTACAATCTAAACAACATACAGCAAATTTTGACTTCAGTCAAATATATAATAAAAAAAATTAATTCAAAAAAAACTACATATTGATATTTGGTGTTAAAGATAATTTTTCAAAACCTTTTTTATTAAACGGCTTGTAATAAAAGAGATAATCATTTCCAACTTAAAACTTATAACACTCAAAGCTTTTTTATCCCTATAATAAAGTTTATTTTGCCATCTTTTGCTTCTATGTAAAATTATCCAAATTAAAAATGCTTATAAGAACTTTACTTATGCTTTTTTTGTATGAATGTTTATCTAAAGATATTTTACAACAGGTAACAAAATCTTCAGATGAATAATTTAGTGCATAATCCAAACTTTATATTCTAATAATATATTTTATTTTCTACTATACAAAAAAAGCAAAGAGAGGAAACATGCCCGAACTACCGGAAGTTGAAACAATAAAAGAAGCATTAAACAAAGCTTTTTTAGGAGCTGAAATAACCTCTGTTGTCGTAAAGAATCGTAATTTCAGAGAAAAAATACCGGATGATTTCAGTAAAATAGTTTCTAATACAAACATTCTTGAAATTAAAAGAATCGCCAAATATGCAATTCTTAATCTTTCAAACGGATATAGCATTATTTGGCATTTTGGAATGAGCGGTAAAGTTAGATTCATAGAAGAAAAGAATCCTCAATTTGAAAAGCACGACCATATAATTTTTTATACAACCAAAGGCATACTTGCCTATAACGATATACGAAGATTTGGTCTTTTAACTTACGAAAAAACAACATCTTTATTAAAGAATCATCTGTTTATAAATATAGGTCCCGATCCTTTTGATGAAAAACTTGATGTATGTTATCTTGCAAAAAAATTTAACAATAAAAAAACTCCAATAAAAACAGCACTACTTGACCAAAGCATTATCAACGGAATTGGAAACATATATGCATCGGAAGCGCTTTACCTTTCTTCTATTTCTCCTTTAAGAGAGTGCTCATCTTTAACAGATAAAGAGCTGACGAATCTAATAAAAGCCATAAGAGAAACTCTTTCAAACGCCATAAAAGCAGGAGGTTCCACTTTAAGAGATTATAAAAAACCAGATGGAAGCACAGGATATTTTCAAAATCAACATTGTGTTTACAACAAAACAGGACAACGATGTCCAAATTGCGTTTGCAACTTAGATAAGACCTTTGGTATACAAAAAATAACACAAAGCGGACGTTCAACATTTTATTGCAAAACTCTTCAAAAATAAGGATTACAAATGAACTAATTTTTTGTATTTTTTATAGTAACATTACTTGCTTTTAACATCTCTTTTGCAAATGAGGAAAATTTTATTGACGGTTTTGAAGATATACCAATGATAACTGGTATGCGTCAAGAAACAAACAACGACATATTCTTTAATAATGAAGAAACTCGCTATATAGAAACAAACCTATACGCCTATAAACCAATCACCTATGAGGAGTTTGCTAATTTTTACACAAAGACTCTACCTCAACTAGGCTGGACAGTAAAAGAAAAAAGCCAGAACTTAATCAGGTTTAGCCGTGAAAACGATATACTTGATTTTAAAATTATAAAAAAATCTCCACTAAAAATCCTTATCAGTATGAAAAATAGATATTAATTTATTTTTTTTAAAAAATTTGTTGACTATCAAAGATAATAGAGTATAAGTATTCAAGAATTTTATTTGTAATTAACTTAATTTTGACAGGATTAAAAATATGGCCAATCATAAATCGGCAAAAACGAGAATTATCAGAAACAACAAAAGAAGCATCATTAACGGTGCTCGCAGAAGCAGAGTTAGAACTTTTGTAAAGAAAGTTATTGCAGCTGTTTTAGCTGGTGATAAAGAATTAGCGACCAGCGCTTTAAAAGTTGCTGAATGCGAAATGATGAGAGCTGCTCAAAAAGGTGTTTTCCATAAGAATAAAGCATCTCGCACAATTTCTCGTTTGAGCCAAAAAGTAAAAGCTCTCTAATAGAGAAAATTTTATATAAAATACAAAAAAAAAACGCAAACGTTACCCGTGGGTACGGTTGCGTTTTTTTCTTTATTTTTCAAACCTTTAATCCGAATCATAATCAGAATCTATGTCAAGCCATTTTATTTAAATAATTCAAAAAAAATTGTTTGTATTTAACTCCAATATTAAATACTGTCACTTACAAGTTAGAGATTAGAAATCTACTTTATTAAAAAAAATTCTCACCCTAAAAAAAGGAAGAAAAACAAAAAAAAAGATCTTATCTGATTTATCACTTTTCAAATAAAAAAGATAAGCCAAAAAATAAGTAGAATCCTAACATCTCTTAACTCAACAAACAAAAATACCCGCATGTAAAAAAGTATAATAAAAAAAACAACGACTTTTACAAACATATTACAAGGGAGTTTATTTTCACCCCAAATTTTATTTGGTAGAAAGATAACAAAACAGATTTTTGCTTGTTTTATTATTTTGGATATAGATTTGTTTAGTGATTTTGCTTTTAACCCCTTTAAGGGAAACAAACACCACCTTTAACAAACTTCACCAGTCCTAAACTAGAGAACTTTTTGAAACAGTGTTATTGGTTTTATTCAAATGTTAACAAGCATTCACAAAAAAATTTAACTGTAAATTTATGTTTAATATCTAACGTGGGAGATGGATATGGCTGAAGAAGCTCTAGTAAGTGAAGAACGCATCATTGATACTCAATGGGAGCAAGTTTGCAGTCAGCTCAAAATGGAGTTCGGCGACACAGCATTTGACAGTTGGCTTAAACCACTTACAATTGGTAATTTAACCAATGGTGTAATGAATATATGCGCACCAACTGCTTTTATTAAGAACTGGGTTATTGCCCATTATTCAGACAGAATCAATAAAATTTGGGAGCAAAGAAATCCGGAAATAACAAAAATAAACTTTGTTGTTCAAACAGGATTTGCAAATAGAAGAACAACAGATTCATCTTTATTAAAAAGAATATCTTCTACACCTACACCTCAAAACATTTACGGTGGCAACATTAACAGCAGTTCTTTCGGTTTAGTTACCGGACCTCTACTTGTTAACGAAACATCAAGATGTGCAAACTGCCAAAATCCTGCATTTCCAAACCCTAATTATACTTTTGAAAGTTTTGTGGTAGGAAAAACAAATGAGTTTGCTTATGTTGCAGCCAAAAAAGTTGCTGAATCAAAGAATGTTTCTTTTAATCCGTTATTTTTATACTCAAGTGTTGGATTAGGAAAAACACACTTAATGCACTCTATAATTTCTCATATCAAGAAAAACGATCCGAATAGAAACGTTATATACTTAACCGCAGAGCAATTTGTTTACAAATTCGTAAAAGCTTTACGCTACAAAGATACCGCTGCTTTCAAAGAACAATTCAGATCCGTTGATGTATTGATGATTGATGATTTCCAGTTTATGAGCAACAAAGGCACCACCCAGGATGAATTTTTCCATACTTTTAACTCTCTTGTAGGAGAAGGCAAGCAAGTTATAATTGCTGCCGACAAATCTCCAACAGATTTAGAGGGAATCGAAAGCAGATTAAAATCACGTTTAGTTGGCGGTTTAGTTGTTGATATTATGCCTACGGATTTTGACTTAAGAA
>JAFYWO010000083.1 GCA_017557925.1 Alphaproteobacteria bacterium
AAGATGGGCTTGAGGGAAATAAAAATTTTAGTTTACAAAATAGTAAATGAATTTTTATTTACCCGACAAGACCGCTTTAGATATAACAAACTACAAAGAAAGGAGTAAAATTTTTAATAGATAAAGATGGGCTTGAGGGAAATAAAAATTTTAGTTTACAAAATAGTAAATGAATTTTTATTTACCCGACAAGACCGCTTTAGATATAAAAATTTTACCCTTTATTAGACTTTAACAATGTGAAGAACATTAGTCAGTCCCACGTTTCCGAACGGATAACCGGCTGTAACAATCACATAATCACCATCTTTTGCTAAACCGGATATACGAGCAAAACCACTAGATACTTGTTCTATATTATCAAAACTTTCAAAAACATTCTTGTCAACATAAGTTCTAACACCCCAAACAAGATTGAGCCTACAAGCAATTTCTTTGCTTGGTGTAATAGCAATAATCGCAAGTTGAGGTCTTTCTTGCGCCATAGAAAGAGTTGTTGCACCGCTAACTGAAAAAGTTGTAATCGCACTAACTTTGCACATAGTTTTTGCCACTTCACTTGCTGCGTGAGTTATCGCACGAGCTTCATTATTGCAATTAACATCTTCAACAAATCTATTAACATATTCAAAATATTTTGGATCTGTTTCAACAGTTTCAATAACTCCTCTCATTGTCTTAACTGTTTCAACAGGATAAGCTCCCGCTGCAGTTTCTGCAGAAAGCATAACCACATCACTCCCGTCATATAC
This sequence comes from Alphaproteobacteria bacterium, assembly GCA_017557925.1. Classification (GTDB taxonomy): domain Bacteria; phylum Pseudomonadota; class Alphaproteobacteria; order RF32; family CAG-239; genus CAG-267. The sequence continues at coordinate 753 of JAFYWO010000083.1, forward strand.
AGCATTAGCCACATCACTAACCTCTGCACGAGTAGGAATTGGTAAAGAAATCATAGATTCTAACATTTGAGTTGCAACAATTACCGGTTTAGAATATTGACGACATTTTGCCTCTATTCTTTTTTGAAGTAATGGCACAGCAACAATCGGACATTCAACCCCCAAGTCACCACGAGCCACCATTACCATATCAGAGGCCATAATAATTTCATCTAACTCATCTAACACTTGAGGTTTTTCAAGTTTAGAGATAATCCAAGCTTTTTTACCGATAATTTTGCGAGCCTCTGCAATATCGCTTGCACGTTGCACAAAAGAAAGGCAAACACAATCCACACCAAGTTTCAATGCAAAATCAAGGTCTTTTAAATCTTTCTCTGTCAAAGGAGAAATTTTAAGAGAAGAATTTGGTAAATTAACCCCTTTATGACCGGAAACAAAACCACCGACTACAACTTCCGTCAACGCCGATTCTTTATGACACTCAATAACTTTTAAGATAATATTACCGTCATTAACTAAAAGAGTATCACCAACCTTTAAGGCTTCAAAAATTTCTTTATGCGGAAGAGTAACTCTGTTTTCATCACCAAGCTCATCTTTCATATCAAACAAAAATGTTTGTCCTCTTTGAAGCAATACTTTACCATCTTTAAATTTACCGATTCTGAGTTTTGGTCCTTGAAGGTCTGCCACAACAGCGGTATTAGTTCCTTTAGCTTTAGAAACTTTACGAATAAGCTCATAAGTTTTTTTATGTTCTTCTTGAGTTCCGTGACTAAAATTCAAACGAAAACCATCAATACCGGCATCAATTAATTCTTCAATTTTCTCTTTACTGTTAGATGCAGGACCCAACGTTGCTAAAATTTTAGTGCGTGTGTTAATCGGCATTACAAATCTCCCTTTACAAAAAAAACACAAATTCATTTTTAGTATATACCACATAAAATATTTTATCACTTATTATTATTCATTTTCTCCACAATTATTTCTTGTCAAAATAAAAATATTTGTTATATTTGCTAACCGTAATGTTATTTAATTGATAAGGGAGAAATAAAATGTCTGAAACAGAAGTTGGTGGAATTGACTCTACAAGACTTAACTCTTTAATAGAACGCATTGAACGTTTAGAAGAAGAAAAAAAGGGAATAGCATCTGATATCCGTGACATTTATGCTGAAGCAAAAGGCGTTGGATTTGATGTAAGCATTATGCGTACTATCATTAAATTAAGAAAGATGAACAAAGCAGACCGTGATGAGCAAGAATTTTTGCTTGAAACATACAGAAAAGCTCTAAATGTATAATAAAAAAAGTTATAAAAGCACCGAAATATCGGTGCTTTTTTAGTAAAATAAATTTATTCAGACGATTCCTTTTGCCATAGCAACCATAGCCATAATAGCCACAACAAACAATACAATCGCTCCAAATCTCTCTCCTGCCGAAAAAACATTTTCCAAAGGAGCGCTTTGTTTTCTTCCATAATAAAATACAGGAATACCTAAAGCCATAAAAATAATAGCCATCAACAAATAATTAAGTCCTGCTGCATAAATCAACCAAACAGAATAAATTCCGCCAATAACAGATGACAACAAAGCACTTGAACGTCTGATATAAAAGTTAGCTGGATATTCGTGGTCTTCGCACAACTTCCATAAATAAAGCATACTCATAAAATATGCCGGCATAACCATAACACTTGTAATACTTAACATCATATTCCACGCATTATTGGAAAAATAAACCATAAGCATAAACAACTGCATCAAAAAGCTTGTCACATAAAGAGAAAACACCGGCGCATTTTTCTTATTTTCTTTTTGAAACTCTTTTGGGAAAGTTCCATTATTAGCCGCTGCCTCCGGAATCTGTGCCGTAACCATTGTCCAAGCAAGCCAACTGGTCAAGACCGAAATCAAAAGTCCGACATTCATAATATAAGCGCCCCATTTACCGATAACCAATTCAAGCGCAGCTGCGGTTGAAGGATTTGGGAGTTTTGAAAGCTGTTCTTGTGATAAAAAACCATACGGTAAAACCGATAACAAGACATAAATAGTCAAACACCCGATAAAACCAAGCATTGTTGCCCTACCGACAATATTTGGAGATTTTGCGTGTTTGCTCATCACAACTGCACCTTCTATACCGATAAATGCCCATAAAGTAACAAGCATTGTTCCTTCTATTTGTTTGACAAGACTTCCTAAATTTTTCTGATTTTCACCCCAAAAATCAAACGAAAACTTATCAATATTAAAAAATATCATCATCACTACAATAAAAAACAACAACGGCACTATTTTACAAATCGTTCCTATCAAATTAACAAACGTAGCCTGTTTAATACCTTTTAAGACCATAGCATTAAACATCCAAATAAATAAACTTCCACCAATAATGGAATAAAGGTTATTTCCTCCCTCAAAATATGGCGGAAAGAAATAATTTAGGGCATCCATAGTAATAACAGCATAACCGACATTACCACATATTTGACAAAGCCAATACGACCATCCTATCGTAAACCCGACATACCTTCCAAAACCGACCCTTGAATACATATAAATACCGGCATTAAGTTCCGGTTTTACAACAGATAAAATCCTAAAACTGTTTGCAATAAAATAAATTCCAATACCGGTAATTATCCACGATATAATAACAGCACCAACCGATGCTCCGGCAGCCATATTTTGGGGAAGGCTATAAATGCCTCCCCCAATCATAGAACTGATAACCACACCGGCCATTGCCATAACACCCAAACCATCATTATTACGTTGAGTGTTATCAATTTTCTTTCCCTGATTTGCCATATTGACCTCTTTTCTTTAACTAAAAATCTTAAAGCACAACAGGATTTGCATATTCAAAATTCAAAAATCCCAAACAGGTCAATGAATATCCGAATTGTTGTTCAATATTAACAAAATTATGATACATTTGAAATTCGCTGTGTTTCTCAATTCCTCTTATTTCTAACTCATGATTAAGAGATTTATTAAGCCACATTCTTGCGTGTCCTTCTGCAATTTCATCATCAATATGTGTATCAAAATACTCCACATACTCTGCAGCCCATCCGCCTATAAGTTCACCATTTTTATCTTTTCCCCAACAAAGTCCGACACCGGTCGCTATAGCTTTATGCTCATCACGACTTGCACCGTTTCCTGCCATAATAACTTCCAAAACCGCACCGTGCTTAAAATGTGACTTTACTTTGTCAACTTCAACAATATTACCATACAATTCTTTCGGCAAAACAGACGTGTAAGGAACAATATTAAAATTTTCAATTTTTGCTTCTAAAAGAGCACTATCATAACAAAAAGTTTCAAATGCTTGAGGAGGAATTCCATCATTTGACTGACCGCAACCACTTGTAATAAATGCCAAAGTCGGATATCTAACACCTACTGTCATATTTTATCTCCTGTAAAAAAAAAATTAAACCAAAACAGAAGATAAAATATTCTCAAATTCTATATTTTAAACTAGCCTTTCGGCTATCTCCAAATAATCATTTGGACTTAAATTCTCTGCCCTTAATGTCGGTTCAATGTCCAATTCATTCAAAATTTCCAAAATGTTCGGGATATTTTTCAAGCTTTGCCTAATCATTTTTCTTCTTTTAGAAAAAGCCTCCGCCGTAAGTTTTGAAACCATCTCCAAAACTTTGCCTTCCACAACTTTCTCTTTGGGCTTAAACAATAAAACCGTTGACCAAATTTTTGGTTCAGGGACAAAACATTTCGGACTAATATCAAAAAGCTTAACCACCTCTGTTTGCAGTTGCGCCAAAACCGAAACCCTGCCATAATCTTTTGTTCCGGTATCTGCTAAAATTCTATCTGCAACTTCCTTTTGAAACATTAAAGTCAAACTCTTATATTGATTTATCTTCTCAAGCCAACCACATAAAAGCACAACAGATATGTTATATGGCAAATTACTGACAATATGTTTTTTACCATATAGTCTAAACTCTTCATCCCAATCAAATTTCAAAGCATCACCGCTTATTATATTAAGATTAGGATAAGCTTCTTTTATCTCTCCTAAAATACTAAGACAACGCTCATCCATTTCTATAACTTTAAGCTCTGAAGGCTCACACCTCAAAACCGCCTGTGTCAAACCACCGGGACCCGGACCTATTTCTATTACATTTTGATTTTCAAGACTTTCAAACCCTTGTTCGTTCAAACTCAAGCGCATAATCTTATCAACAATATTACTATCAAGCAAAAAATTCTGCCCTAAAGCTTTTTTTGCCATAAGCTCATATTTTTGCACAAACTCACTTGTCGTTAAAACTTTTTTTTCCATCTTAAAACTTCTTCTCAACTACTGCTCTGTTTCTCAAATCTCTGATATATTTATTAGCTATTTCATCAGATTTTCTATTTTCAATAAATTTTTCCACCTCTTCGTATGAAGGTAATTCAAACTCATCTTGATTAGGTTTATAAATTTTTTCAAGCCTGAAAATGTAGTAATCATTTCTATACAAAATAGCTTTTGATACATCACCTAATTTTAATTCTTTTATAGCTTTTTCCAATGGTTCTGCCAACTGCCCTTCAGTTATCCAACCGAGTTTACCGCCACTTGGAGCACTTGCGCTCTGAGAAAACTGCACCGCATACAATTCAAACCTGTTATCTGTTTTTAGAATTTCTACCAATTCTTCAATATGCTCAGCATCTTTTTTTCTAATCATAATTTCAGAAACCATATATTTGGGTGTCTGCATATCTTTTTTTATTCTGTTAATTTCGTCATTTATTTCTCGTTGAGAAACACCAATATTTTGTCCGACCTTTCTTGCTATCAATTTATTCCACAATAAATTAGCTTTTATCTGAATTAAAAAAACATCTTCCGATATTTGATATTCTTTCAAAATTCTCTTAAATCCGCCACTTGGCACACCATTTGATTTTTCAAATTTCACATAGGCATCAAGCACTTCTTTATCAGAAACACTTACCCCTATTTTTTCGGCTTCTTGCAACTTAATTTTTTCATCAATCGTGTTTTGCAAAACCTTATTTCTGATTATCTTTTCATTTTTTTCATTAGCCAACATTCCTGTAGTTAAAGAAAATAAGTTAGCTCTTTCTTGCAAATCTTGATTAGTTAGCATCTCTCCATTTATGGTAGCCATAATCTTAAAACCATCGCCAAACATATTATACGGCTTAAAAATTTGTTGTTCACGTCTGAGTTTTGCTTCTTCTTCGGCTCTTTTTCTTGCTTCTTCTTCGTTCTTTTTGGCTAAACTCTCTCTTAAAATTTCAGCACCGTCTTTCTTAAACATAATAGAGCGGGATTTACTGCTCCTCACCCCTCTATCCAACTCTCTTACATCTATTCCTTGAGCATAACCGCCAAAACTCAACAGCAACACAACGAAAAAGGCAACAAATTTTATCATAAAATTTCTCCTGTTATTTTGAACCTAAACCACCTAATGTCTTAAAGAAAAATGTTACGCCAAATTCATAGTCATCATCCAACGTTTTACTGTCATAATAATATTTTTTAGCATTAAACGACAATTTTAAACACTCATCTTCATAAGTCAAGTGTCCGCCTTGCTCCAAAGAACCTCCGTTATCGGTTAGGTCAATTCTGTCATAAACTCCCAATCTCCAGTTACGAGTAAGATTAGTATTAACAGATAAATAAAGTTCTTTTCTTTCTTTTGCTTTATAATAAGAATTTTGGTTTGGTTGTAAATAAATATAAGACGTATACACGTTAAAAATATCACTTCCAACCTTTGCTCCCAACTCACTATAATTTAATTCAAAATCTTCTTTATCCAAGCGAAATCTGTAATTTAAATCCAAATTTCTATGTGGAGATGCATAGATACGTCCAACATAATCAGAAACTCTATCTTCTTCACCGATAATATCCATAAATGAACTTTCATCAGATAGATTATATGTTTGAGCAATAAACGCTGATGTTCTGCCCATAATATTACCATAAGAACTCCAATTCAAACCATAACTTAAACGACTACCATCATCATTTCTGTCATAGCCGGCAAACCTGTCAAGACTTAAAATATTTGCATCATCAAATTCTGCATCTACACTATCCGCATTTGGTATTTTATCAAAATCATTCTTTTCATCAGGCGCAAAAGCTGCAACTACAACCGGTTCCAAAATTTGTCTTGTTGTATCTGTTGCTCTAACAAAAGG
>JAFYWO010000084.1 GCA_017557925.1 Alphaproteobacteria bacterium
AAACTAGGAGTAAAAAAATACAAAAATATTGTAAGCTACTTCTAAAAAGTATTGCCAAGTCAAAGATTATAAGCTATCAATAAAACGAACATTTTTTAGGAGACATACATATGTTTGGACGTTTTTTTCACGGTCAATGCTCTTTAAGAGAAGCATTTTGGAAATTTTGCGTATTAGGACTATTTGCTTGCTCCGGTGTTTCTCGTATCTTAATGACTGGCTTAAAGCAATCTGTTGGATATGATGCTAATTTTTTAAGAGTAGTATTAAATAATATCTCAATCCTTTCAATGAACTCTAATGCTTTTGCTTGGATGTGTTTTTACATTGCTTCATTTTTAGGGCTTATAGTTTATTCACTTATTTGTGTTATCGGAATGTGGAATACTTATAAAGAATATGAAAAAAGCAAAGTTTTAGCTATTATCTGTATGGTTCTATCTTGGGGTTTGATATACCTAGCAATAAAAACATCTATATACCAAGTATAGGTATTTAAATCCCCTGTTTTAATTAAACAGGGGATTTTATTTAAAGAAATAATCAACATAAAACCCCGTCTTTAAGGCGGGGTTTTATAAAATGCAATATACTTTATGCACCAAACACAATATTCATTGTATCTTTCGCAATCATATATTCCTCATCAGTTGGAATTACATATACTCTAACTTTTGAATCTTGAGTAGAAATTTCTACAATATCACCACGTTTAGAGTTTGCTTCTTCATCTAAAGTAATACCTAAATAGCTCAAACGTTCCAAAATAAGCTTACGAACTAAAGAACCATTCTCACCAATTCCGGCTGTAAATACTATGGAATCAACACCACCCAAAACAGCAATATAAGAACCAATAAAACGAATAATGCTATGAATATACGCATTTAAAGCATCTGTAGCACCTTCTTCTACACCATAAAGTGTTTCAATATCTCTGTTATCAGAATAACCGCAAAGTCCATACATACCACTTCTCTTATTCAAAATATCATTCACCTCATCAGGTGTTTTATTTTGAGATTTGCAAATATAAAGCGGGATGTAAGGGTCAATATCTCCACAACGTGTTCCCATAACAAGACCGGCCAAAGGAGTAAATCCCATAGAAGTATCCAAACAAATACCATTATCAACCGCACTGATGGAAGCACCATTACCTAAGTGACAAGTAATAATCTTACCTTTTTTACCAATCAACTCTGCAGCCTTTTGAGAAACATAAGCATGAGATGTTCCGTGGAAACCATAACGTCTAATCTTATACTTTGTATATTGTTCCAAAGGTAGAGCATATAAGAAAGCTTCCTTAGGCATTGTTTGATGGAATGCTGTATCAAAAACAACTGTTTGAGGAACTTTCGGTAATAAACTTTGAACAGCCTTAATACCCAAAACGTGTGCATGATTATGAAGAGGTGCTAATTCCGCTAAATCTTCAATTTGCTCAATAACCGTATCTGTTACCAAAACAGAGTTCTTAAATATATCACCACCTTGAACCACTCTGTGTCCTACAGCATCAATTTCATCCATAGATTGAAGAGCCCCGTTCAACAATTCTTTTGTTACTTCTTCAATAGCTTCATTATGAGTAGGAAGAGCAACTTCTCTTACTCTTTTCTCACCACCTGTGATTTTGATTTCAACAAAAGAGCCGTTAATACCGATACGGTCTGCCTTACCTTTTGCAACAACATCATATGTATCACCTTCTACATTAAACAATTGATATTTAAGAGAAGAAGAACCGGAGTTCAATACAAGAATTTTTTTCATTTCACTTAATCCTATAACTTTATTTTGTAGCTTGAATAGCAGTAATAGCTATCATTCCAACAATATCTTCCACCAAAGCACCACGAGATAAATCATTAACCGGCGCATTCATACCTTGCATAATCGGACCATAAGCTTCACAACCGCAAAGACGTTGTAATAATTTATAGCTGATATTACCAACTTCCAAACAAGGGAAAATTAACACATTAGCCTTACCGGCAACTTTAGATTCCGGAGCTTTTTTCTTACCAACCACTTCATCTAAAGCAGCATCAGCCTGCATTTCACCATCTAATTCAATATTCAAATGCTTAAATTCATCTGTTTTTAACATTTCTTTAGCAAGATTTGTTGCCGTTCTTACTTTATCAACCATTCCGCCGCTACCACTTCCGAATGTAGAATATGAAAGCATAGCAACTCTTGGTTCCAAACCGAATTTAATAGCTGTTTCAGCAGTAGCAACCGCCATATCTGCTAATTCTTTTTCTGTAGGATTGATAATAATTGCACAGTCAGCCATCAAATAAGGAGTTTCATTTGCAACCAAAATCAAAGAAGAAGAAACACTTCTATCCTTGTTTTTGGATTTAATGATTTGAAGAGCAGGTCTTACGGTATCCGCTGTAGAGTGATTAGCACCGGAAACCAAACCATCTGCATGTCCCGCTTTAATCATCAATGTTCCGAAATAATTATAATTCAAGGTCAACTTTTTAGCTTCTTCCAAAGTCAAACCTTTAGACTTACGCAATTCATATAAAAGATTAGCATACTCTTCCAATTTTGGCGATTCTTCAGGTTTTAGAATTTCAATACCTTCCATATCCCAACCGTTTTTATTGAAATATTCTTTAATTTCGTCAGCTTCACCTAAAATAATTAACTTAGCAGCTTTTCTTTCTGCAATATAGTGAGCCGCACTCAAAATACGTTCATCTTCACCTTCCGGCAAAACAATAGTCTTCACATCTTTAGAAGCACGCTCTAAAAGACTGTCTAAAAATTTAGTCATTTTCATAATACTTTTCCTCTATATGAATAAATAAAATTTTACTAACATATAATATCATAACCATTTAAAAGGCAAGAATTTTGTTTGAT
>JAFYWO010000085.1 GCA_017557925.1 Alphaproteobacteria bacterium
CTTTTCGATATCAACAGGAACATTTTCTTCTACAGGTACAACTTCTTCTGCAGGAGCTTCTTCTGTTTCTGCTACTTCTTCTCCATTTGGCAACATAACCTGTGCGTCTGTTGTTTTTACTTCTTCATTTTTATTTTCATCAAATACTGTCCCTTCCAATCCTTTTTTTCCACCTGCTTCATAAACTTTATCGGCATATTTTATACGGTCTTCATAAAAACCGGATAACTCTTTAGAAACTACACCGACACCTTCTGAAACAAGACCCAATAAATCTCTTATATCGCCCTTATTGTTTACTACTCTGTCAACTCTTTTTAATGTATTATCTTTAACACCTAAATCAAAACCTTTATCAAACTTTTTATCATCAATTTCACCTTTTTGTTTATCAACCACTCTATTTTCGGTTATCAATGGAGAAATATACACTCCCTTTTCAGACTCAACGATTTTTTCACCATTTTCTCCTTTATAATAAGAAGAAGCCTTATGCCTAACACCAATCCCTAAAATATTACTTTTAGCTTCAACTTCCATAGATGAAATATCCTCACTTCCATCAACATCTTTAATTCTGTCATCTGTTTTAAAGTAAATACCTGCACCTTTTCTTCCCAAACTTCCACCTATCTCAAAAGAAGAACTTTCTTCATAAGTTTTTCCATTATCATCAGCGGCTATAACTTCTCCACTTTTACCGCTAACTTTTCCGTTTATTCCAAAATATCCAACTCCTCCTGAGATACCGAAACCTTTCGTTTGGCTATTACCTTCTTTATCTGTTTCTGTTCTTTCTGCCTCAACCCCTGCACCTACACCAAAAATTCCGACATTACCACCAACTTTTGTTCTATTAGAAACAGAATTACCATCTCTATCGGTTATAGTTCTTTCAATATCTTTATCCGTAATAACACCTAAAACAGGACTAAATAAAACTTCACTATTTTTTTTGTTCAAAAAAGTATTACCAGTTTTGTCATCAACTCTATATTCTTGGCTTTCCTTACCATACGTTACACCTAAAATACTTTCTTTATCTAAAAAAGAAGTAGACTATTTCATCTCAACAACTTCTTCTCTATCATTTAAAACAACTTTTGCCTTTTTAACAAACTTCTCTATATCATACTTCTTCGATTCCGAACTACGCATAGAAACAGTCAACCATTTATCCTTATCTTTGCGTTCTTTTACTTTTACCTTATTTTTTTCAACATCAACACCAGCTTTATTATATTCTTTATAGATATACCCGTCATCCTTAACCTTAAAACTTACTTTTTCATACTCTTTTAACCTATGTTTATCTTTCAAAACACCCTTAACTAACCTATCGCCTTCATACTTTAATTTTATATAATCCCCTTTTTCTCCTTTCCACATAATACTACCGTCTTTATCACGTTTTAAGGTCGCAAGAATTTCCTCTCTTTGCTTTTCATCATATTGCTCATAAATAAATTCCAATATATTTCTTTCCATTATTTCTGAATATGTCATATCAACAGGAAGAGCAATATCTACCATTTCTCCTGCTTTTTCATTTATATCATCTTCTTTTTTTATCTTCTTATCATCAGTCATAATTATCTTCAATCCTCAACCTTCAACCTCTTATATAATACCACAATTTCTCTTAATTTACAAGAGCAACAATTTCCCTTAAACTTACATTTAACACCTTACAAAAAAAGCAAAGAGGTATAAGTCTTTGCTTTAATGTTGTTAGATAACATAACTTTTTAAACAATTATTTTTATCAGAAGTAAAAAAACTCCATAAAATCCGATTGTATCTTATTCTTTATTACAAAGAATTTCCCATTCTTCCAACTTATGCTCATACATTTCTTTGTTTTCGCCTTTTAATCCCTGAAATTTACGAGCTATCACATATTGAGGCAACATTTTTTTAACTTCTTCTACATCTCTAGCCCAAAAATCAGGACGAATACGAATTTTTTTACCCTGACCTGCAGATACTTTTTCCGTAATTTCACCAGTATTTGCATCTTCAAACTTATCAAATACCACTCTATAATTTTCTAACCCGTTAGGAATTAAAAACTCAACAACTTCGCCCTTCTCAACATAATTACGAAGTTCAAAAATAGCATCATCTCCATCCCATTCTACGATAGAACCTGCAAACAACCACTCTCCCAATGTTCTTGTATATTCATAATTTTGGCTTATATTTGTAAGTTTTCCATCATGAAATCCCAAACAATAACCTCTGTTTTGAAGGGTCATAATCTCACTCATATATTTTCTATAATCCCAAGTTTCAGGATTTTCATACCAGTCATCTATAGCTTTTCTGTAAGCTCTTGCCACAACACCGGCATAATATTCTGTCTTATTTCTGCCCTCTACTTTAAGAGAGTCCATACCAATACGAAGCAAGTCATCAAGACGAGGCATCATACACATATCTTTGGAGTTAAGAAGATAACTTCCGTGCTCATCTTCAACCACTTCATAAAGTTCTCCTGGTCTGAAATCTTCTTCCAACAAATACTCAAAATTATCTTTATTTGTATCATCAATAACAAGCTCTCTAACGCTACCGTCTTTCATCTTGATATGCAATTTATAATGCCATCTGCAACAATGAGCACACTTACCACGATTAGCACTTCTGTCTGCCATAAAATTAGAAATCAAACATCTGCCAGAATAAGACATACACATAGCCCCGTGCATAAAACACTCTAATTCAACATCAGGGCAGTCACGTCTTATTTCTTCCATTTCGCTAAATGTAACTTCACGTCCCAAAACACAAAGTTTTGCCCCCATACTTTGCCAAAACTTAACTGTTTGAGAAGAACAAATATTAGCCTGTGTAGACACAAACCTATTAAGTTCAGGAGCATTTTCTTTCAAATAATAAAATACTCCGGGGTCTGCCATAAGCACACCATCGGGTTTTAATCTTCTTAAAGTATCAACAAATTGAGGTAATTTTTTGCCTTCTTCATTATGGATATAAAGATTTAAGGTTAAATAAATCTTCTTACCTTCATTATGCACAATCTTGATACCTTCTTCTAATTCTTCTAAAGAAAACTTAGATTGAGTTCTCAAGCTCATATCCGGAGTTCCTGCATATACTGCATCAGCACCATATAAGAGAGCTGTTTTTAATTTAACTAAAGAGCCCGCAGGCAAAAGAAGTTCTGCTTTTTTCATTTTAATTACCTTATTTCATTATGACTTTATAAACTGATTTTATTTTAATACATCAATTTAATTTTTATATACTACTATGTCGCCAACCATAGTTTTGTCAATCTTTATTTCATAAATTTCTAAAACTTCACGTTTAGCATCAACAACAAACCACATATTTATAGGTCTGTCTGCACTTAAATCCCACAAAATATTATCATTATTTTGTTTCAAATTATGAATATAAACCGAACATTTATAGGCATTTTCATTTTTTTTCAAAAACTCAAACCACCGATTCTCTGCTCCTTCATCTCTTATAAAGACTTTGTAATATTTTTTATCGTCATAAACTTCTCTCTCAAGAGAACAACTACCTGTTTTAAGTATATTTTTAATCATCTCAGCAAACACGCTTTGCAAATCTGACAAGTCTGCGGTTTCAGGCATATCTTTTATATCACGTTGGCTAATTTTTCCATCTTTGGTAGCAATTCTTTTAACACCACGACCATTCTTATCATAAAAAATTCTTTTAGTTCGTTTATGATTTCTACCAACTGTTTCTGTCTTGTAACTAACAGGTTTTACCCCGTTTGAAACCTCTAAACCTTCTGCTTCATATTTTGCAAAAAACGGATAAACTTTACCAAAAAAATTTTTGGTTACTACTTTTGTTTCAATAACATAAGCGCCATTCTTTGAATTATATTTTACTTCAACACTTCCCGCATCAAAGACACCGACTTTTATACCGAAATTTTGCTTTAGCTCTATACCATAAACATTAAAACAACTAAAATACCAAACAAGGCACACAATCAAAAGATTTTTTTTAGTCAAATTTTTAACCTTTCTTAAGCATTATCCTCTAAAATTCATAACTATAAACAAAAGATACAGTAAAAGAGGTTAAATAATGACTAAAATAAAAACAAACAAACGTGTAATGGTAATAATCGGAGGCTTTTCTTCCGAAAGAGAAGTAAGTATAAAAAGTGGCACAAATGTAGCCCAAGCCCTCAAAAAAAGAAATTATGACGTAATCATACACGATTTAACCGACAGTAAAAAACTTATAGATGAATTAAACACCCAAAAACCTGATGTTGTTTTTAATGCACTACACGGCAACTGGGGTGAAGACGGAACAATCCCTGCCCTTTTGGATTTATTACAAATACCCTACACACATTCCGGAATGCTTGCATCGGCTGTTGGAATGAACAAACACCTCTGCAAACTAATTGCCGAAAAATCCAACATCAAAACAGCACTCGGACAAAAAATGACCGCACGAGAATTTATAACCAAAGCTCCAACATTAGCACGTCCTTTTATCGTAAAACCGGTATCTGATGGTTCATCTATAGGTGTTTTCATCGTAAATAACCCTGAAGACATATTTAAAATACGTTATAACGACCCCGAAACTGAACTATTGATAGAAAAATACATCCCCGGACACGAACTGACAGTTATGTGTTATCAAGGTAAATCAAGTGTGGTAACAGAACTGAAACCCCAAGTTGGCTTTTATGATTACGAAAACAAATACACTCAAGATAAAACAACACATATCCTACCGGCAGATATTCCGGAAGACATCAAAAATACTTGCCTTTCTTATGCCGAAATTATGCATAAGAAACTTGGTTGTAAAACAATTTCTCGCTCGGATTTTCGTTATAATCCGACCGACGGTGTTGTCTTTTTAGAAATCAACACTCACCCTGGGTTAACCGACTTATCACTTGTTCCCGAACAAGCTAATTCAGTCGGAATATCATACGAAGATTTGTGCCAAACATTAGTGGAAGAAGCTACATGCAGACCTCTAAAATAATCATCATAGCCGGACCTACAGCCTCTGGCAAATCAGGATTATCAATGGATTTGGCAAAATCCTTAAATGGTGTTATTATCAATGCTGATTCCATGCAAGTATACAAAGATATACCAATACTTGCCGCTACTCCTTCCAAAAAAGATCAACAACAAGTTCCTCACAAGCTCTATAGTATCTATGACGCTTCATATCACGGCAACGTTGTAGAATGGGCAACACTTTGTAAAGAAGAAATAAAAAAAGCTTTTTCAAACAATGAAGTCCCGATAATTACCGGTGGAACAGGTATGTATATAGAAGCCTTAACCCAAGGACTTACCCCAATCCCTGAAACTTCTATAGAAACCAGAAACAATGTAGACGAAATGTTAAAAGACAAAGGTCTTGATTATCTATATCAATACCTTGAAAAAATAGACCCCGAAACCCATTCTCGTCTTGCTCCAAACGACACAACCAGAATACGTCGTGCCATAGAAATATATTTAGATACTCAAAAAACATTAACCTATTGGCATTCTGTACCATTAAAAACATTCTATCCGAAAGATAGATTTATAAAAGTTTATATCAATCCGTCAAGACCTGAGCTTGATACACGGCTTCGCAAACGTTTTGATATAATGATTGAAAAAGGCGCAGTAGATGAAGTAAGAGAACTCTTAAAAAAGAACTTAAAAGATACACTTCCTTCTATGCGTGCTTTAGGTGTACCGGAATTAAAACTTTATCTTGAACACAAGCTTACTTTAGAAGAAGCAATAGCCTTGGCTAAACTTCATACCCGCCAATACGCAAAACGCCAAAGCACTTGGTTTAATAATCGTTTCAAACAAGACCACCTCTACACATCTTGTTATGAACACGATAATTTTTTTGTTGATGATATTAAAAAAACACTATAAAAGACTTGCAAAATAGACATTTTAGCATTAAAAAATACAAAAAGATTAACAAGGGGCCACAAAATATGTTTTTTCAAAATTTATTAGGAATGTTTTCCGCCGATATGGCAATAGACTTAGGAACAGCCAACACACTTGTTCACGTAAAAGGTAAAGGTATTGTCTTAAACGAGCCTTCTGTTGTTGCCGTAAAAGATTTTAATGGCAAAAAAGAAGTATGGGCTGTAGGTACCAAAGCTAAAAAAATGTTAGGTAGAACACCTGGCGACATCCGTGCGATTCGTCCACTTCGTGATGGTGTTATTGCTGATTTTGAAGCTGCAGAAGCTATGATTAAATACTTCATAGAAGAAGTAAACCACCGCCGTCGTTTAATAAGTCCAACAATTATCATATGTGTTCCAAGCGGTGCAACCGAGGTTGAAGAACGTGCCATAAAAGAATCAGCCGTAAATGCCGGTGCAAAACGTGTATGGTTAATTTATGAACCAATGGCTGCAGCAATCGGTGCCGGTCTTCCTGTTAATGACCCTACCGGCTCAATGGTTGTAGATATTGGTGGTGGAACAACCGAAGTTGCAGTCCTTTCTCTTGGTGGTATTGTTTACTCTCGTTCAATCCGTGTAGGTGGAGACAAAATGGATAGCGCCATAATTTCATACATCCGCCGCAACTTAAACTTACTTGTAGGTGAAAGCTCTGCTGAAAAAATTAAAAAAGAAATAGGTTCAGCTTGTGTTCCGGCTAAAGGAGATGGCAGAACAATGGAAATCAAAGGACGTGACTTAGTTAACGGCGTTCCCAAAGAAATATCCATTACTGAACGCCAAATAGCAGAAAGTTTGGCAGAACCGGTTATGGCAATAGTAGAAGCCGTAAAAGTAGCTTTGGAAAACACTGCTCCGGAACTTGCTGCAGATATAGTAGATAAAGGTATAATGATGACTGGTGGCGGTTCAATTTTAGCCAACTTGGATACAGTAATCCGTAACGCCACAGGACTTCCGGTTTCACTTGCGGAAGACCCTCTTACTTGTGTAGTTAGAGGCACCGGTAAAGCATTAGACTATTTTGATGAGTTTAGAGGCGTTCTATACGACAACTAACACTAAAAAAAATTAGGAGAAATAAATGAAACGCCAGAAAGTTCTCTTCTTAAAACAGAACTATATCTTGCGAATCTTAAAAAACTTTATGTTTGCAGGGCTGTTTATTATAGCCCTTCTCTTGATTTTAGTGCATAAAATTGACTTGGGTATTATCTCCGGTCTGTCTAAAACCGTATTAGGCATAACATCTCCATTTATGTATGTTGTAACATTGCCCTCACAATATATCAGTGATGCTTACAAAAAAACTTCGGAATTTTTCAACGTTTACGAAGAAAACAATCGCCTAAACCAAGAAAATCAAGAACTTTTCTTGCTAAAAGAAAAGCTTCAAGCAATAGAAACAGAAAATGAAATCTTAAAATCACTCTTGCACCATTTTGATACACCAAACACCCAAAGCTATACGGCACTCGTTATTGCTGAAAACGGAGATGCTTTTTCCAATTCATTTATCATATACTTAGATGGTGCTTCTCAAAAAATAAAAACCGGTTATGCCGTAGTTAACGAACAAGGACTTATTGGACGTATAGAATTGGTATCAGGCTCTTATGCAAAAGTTGGTCTGATTACTGATATATCTTCCAAAATTCCTGTTATTTCTCAAAAAAGTCGTGACAGAGGTATCTTAATTGGCGAAAACAAAAAGGAATTGAAACTAATATTTACCCCACATTTGGCAAGCTTTAAAAAAGGAGATATTTTGGTAAGTTCCGGCATAGGAGGCGGTATACCAGCTAATATACCTGTTGCTCGCATACAAAAAGCAGATTTAGACACCATAACAGCAATTCCTCTGTTTAATCCCACCAAAATAGAATATGTAAAAATCATAGCTTATGATATTACCCCGTCTAAAGAAACACTTGAGGCTCTTCAATGAAAACAAGCTTTAAGAAAATACTCTCGGCACTGGGAATATTCATTGTCCCGATTATCAGTATATTGATTTTGGAATTAATATTCTATCTTCCACGCACAAGCAGTTTTTTTAATTTTATGCGTTTTGCCCCCTTCTATACCGGAATATATTTTTGGTTAAGTTTAAGAAAAGACATATTCAACATTTTTTCGGTATTTATACTTGGTATATTTGCAGATGTTTTAACCTCAAAAATCATAGGCATAAATTTACTGACATTTTTATTTTTATACTTCATTTCACTAAAGATGTTTTTATATTTTAACATCCTTCACTTTACTTATTCTTGGATATTGTTTACCATAGCACTTATCACATCACTTGCATTTAAATATGCAATCATAAGTATTTTTTACCAAACACTAATCTCCTTCTTACCAATACTATTTGAGTTTATTTTGATTTCCTCACTTTATCCGATACTTGCCCGATTTTATCTATATACCGAAATAAAATTCATCCATTTGGAGGAGCGCTATGAAAACCAATAACAAACTGCGCATACTCTACAAACGTTCACTAATCATTTTTAGTGTAAACATATTTTTATTTTTTGTTTTATTAGGAAGATTATATTATCTGCAAATTTTCTCACAAGAAAAATATACCTTGCTTGCAGATAATAACCGTATATCAGAACGTTTACTTGTCCCACCTCGTGGAAGTATATATGACCGTAATGGTGTAGAGCTTGCTCAAAACAACCAAAATTTTGAAGCCTTAATAACAGCCGAGCAAGTCCACAATTTAGATAAACTTCTAACCCAAATAACGCCAATACTTAAATTAAGTAAAGAGGATATAGCACGCATAAAAAAAGATATTGCTCACCACAGACGCTTTGTTCCTATCAAAATAAAAGACAACCTCAATTGGGAAGAAGTATCAACACTAATGCTAAACAGTCCTAACTTGCCAGGACTTTTCATCAATGAAGGTATCACAAGATATTATCCATACTCCAAATACACTGCTCATCCGTTAGGTTATGTAGGCACAGTATCACAACAGGATTTAGAAAAAAATCCTGCTCCATTACTTGAAGTTCCCGGCTTTAAAATAGGTAAATCCGGATTTGAAAAAACTTATGACCTAAACTTACGAGGCCATCAAGGCACTATAAAATACGAAGTGAATGCTTATGGCAGGATTATGCGAGAGCTTGAAAAAAGAGAAGGACTAAAGGGTAAAGACCTTGATTTAACTATAGATATACGCTTGCAAAAAATCGCTCTTGATGCCTTTGGAGATGAAGCAGGAGCCGCCGTTGTTATGGATGTCCATAACGGAGAAATATTAGCTTTTGTATCAGCACCATCATTTGACCCTAATCTTTTTATAAACGGTATATCATACAAAAATTGGAATGAGCTTTTATATGATGAAAAAACACCACTTACCAACAAAGCAATTTCCGGCTTATATTCTCCTGGGTCAACATTTAAAATAGCCGTAGCCCTTGCTGCATTGGAAGAAGGTATCATTACAACATCAACCACATCACACTGCACCGGCAAAATGAAATTAGGCAGTCACTATTTCCACTGTTGGCGACATTCCGGTCATGGTAAACAAAACGTTATTGATGCAATCAAAAATTCTTGTGATATATTCTTCTATGAAACAGCCCTTAAATTGGGTATAGAAAAAATATCTAAAATGGCACACCGTCTCGGACTTGGCGAACTTTATGATTTAAATTTAGAAAACCAAAAACAAGGCACAATTCCAAACAAAGCTTGGAAACGTTCAGCCCTAAAATCTTCTTGGCAACAAGGCGAAACCGTTATTGCCGGTATAGGACAAGGTTACGTCTTGGTAAATCCGTTGCAACTGACAGTAATGCTTTCAAGAGTAGTAAATGGCGGTTTTGAAGTATATCCGACATCTATTAAACAAGACAATCCCCCAAAACCCAAACCCTTAAAAATATCCAAAACATCTTTAGATATTGTAAAACAAGGAATGTTTGATGTAGTAAACGCCCCCGGCGGCACGGCTTCAAGAGCCAAACCGAAATCTAAAAACATAATTATTGGAGGAAAAACAGGGACAACACAAGTTCGCAGAATATCTCTTAAAGAGCGCCAAAAAGGCATACTTAAAGACGAAGATTTGCCCTGGAAATATCGTAATCACGCTTGGTTTATGGCTTACGGACCACATAAAGACCCTAAATATGCAGTAGCCGTAATTGTTGAACACGGACGCTCCGGCTCAGGTGTTGCAGCTCCCATAGCCTCTAAAATACTTGAAGAAACAATCAAACTAAATATAAGATGAGAAAAAAATGGCAATATTACTAAACCAAAATCAAGATTTCACCCTAAAGGAACGTTTCTTAAACCTAAACTTTACCTTTATATTCATTATATGTTTACTTGCAATTACCGGTTGTTTAATATTGTATTCGGCTGCCGGCGGAAATATAAATCCTTGGGCTCTAAATCACGGCATACGTTTTTTAATAGGTTTATTTGTCTTATTGATTACTTCAATATTTAAGCCTGCTTTTTATTATAAAACAGCAACTCCTTTTTACTTTTTAACTCTTATGTTGCTGATAGTTGTAGATGTTGCCGGCTACACTGGAATGGGTGCAAAACGCTGGATAGATTTAGGTTTCATCAAACTTCAACCTTCAGAGTTAATGAAAATAGCCATAGTTCTCCAACTGTCTAAATTCTTCTCTACAACTGCCTTAGAAGATATAAGAACAATAAAAGGTCTCATCCCCCCAATACTGTATACTGCAGTTCCGGTAGCATTTATTTTAATCCAACCTGATTTGGGAACATCACTTATGATACTGTTTACCGCTACTGCCTTATTTTATTTGGCAGGTGTTGAATGGTATAAATTTATAGCACTTATCAGTGCTCTCATTGTTTCAGCGCCGATATTATGGCATAAACTACATACATACCAACAAAACAGAATACTGACATTCCTAAATCCTGAACGTGACCCGCAAGGTGCAGGCTACCACATAATACAAGCAAAAATCGCTTTAGGTTCAGGCGGATTAACCGGTAAAGGCTTTTTATCAGGCACACAAAGCCATCTAAACTTTCTGCCCGAAAAACATACTGACTTTATTTTCACTATGTTTTCTGAAGAATTTGGAATGCTGGGAGGGGTATTTATCCTAGTTCTAAATCTAATACTTATAAGCTATGGCTATTGGTTTGCTTTTCGCATACACCCCTCAAACTATTTTGGTAAATTGGTAATTTTAGGTCTGAATACAAACTATTTCTTATACATTTTCATCAATATCGCAATGGTAATAGGTTTACTCCCGGTTGTGGGTGTTCCTTTACCTTTAATCAGTTATGGCGGAACAGTAATAATTTCTGTTATGGCAAGCTTTGGTATAATGATGTCCTTTTACATAAACAGAGATAAAGAATTTAAAAAATAATACTTGAATTACCTATCTCTAATACATATATCCCCTAACCACAAAGGAGGATACAATGTTAAAACAACTGATTACAACTCTGATTTTAAGCACAATCTTAACAGCTTGCGCTACATCATACAAATACACTCAAAAACTAAATCAAGATGTAGGAAAAACATTTTCAGACATCACGCAAGAATACGGCAATCCAAGCTCCATAAAACGCTACGCCAACGGAGATATGATAATTTCATACGTTTATCTCAATACCTCACTTTTGCCCGATCCTGACTATGGATACGATGCCACTTCTTATATGACAGAAGATGAAGAATTTGCCCCTTTTACATTTGGTGGAGATGAAATACCGATAGGCTCATATATGGGCGAAATAGTAACAAACTACTGCAATACAAAATTCTATCTAAAAAACAACATCGTAACATCTTGGTCATATAAAGGAAACTCTTGTGTTTCTCTCTAGCCCAAACAACACTGATTCTTACTTACTTTTATCCAACTTTTTGATAATCATATTTCTTTTCAAGCGACTAATTCTATCAATATAAAGAATACCATCCAAATGGTCTGTTTCGTGCTGAATAATAACCGCCAAATAGTCTTCTGCTAACAACTCTTGTTCTTTACCGAAATAATCTAAATAGCGAACCTTAACCCATTGATGACGTTCAACTTCAGCCGACTGCCCCGGAACCGATAAGCACCCTTCATTAAACAAAATCATATCCTCTGATTTTTCTACAATCACCGGATTAACCATATACAACGGATGAGGTCCTGCAACTCCTTCATCAGTAACTTTATCATCAATTACGACTATTCTTTTGGAAACACCAACCTGAGGTGCAGCTAATCCCACACCGGAATCACTATACATAGTTTCCAACATATCATCCAAAAACTTGCGTAATTCATCATTTACGCATTCAACTTCATCACATTTCTTACTCAAAATTTTATGAGGAAAGGTATAAAGTTCCAAAACAGCCATAACGAACTCCTATCTTTTTATACTCTAACATTTTTAGCAATTTGGTCTAAAAGAGCATTAATCATCTTTGGTTCATTTTTAGTAAAGAACGCATAAGCCAAATCCACATATTCTTGAATAATAACTTTTGCATCAACTTCTGTAGTATAGGACAACTCATAAATAGCAGATAGCAACAAAGCCTGCATAGTAGCATTCATATAATCAAAAGCACTCGGTTCTTTTAAATAATTTCTCAAAGAATTTTCCAATTCTTGTTTTTTTAAGAAAACACCTCTTACAAGTTTCTCAAAATAAGGTTTATCAATTTCAGACAATTCTACCATTTCTTCACCTTTAATCATATCTTCTTCAATAGCAAAACGTCCAATTTCATCTTTTAAAAAATATTGCACTACTTCATCAACATTAACTTCAGAAAAAGCACACATATAAACTGCTTGCACACAAGCCAAACGAGAACCGGTTTTTTTTCTAATTTTTTCAGAAATAAATTTTACCATAAAACACCTCAATCATTACCAACAATTACGTCTTAATCTTAAGAACTTATCCTGCTTACAAATTCTTCAAAATCTTTCACTTCTTTAAAATCTTTATAAACAGAAGCAAACCTGATATAAGCAACCTTATTTATTTTAATCAACCTATCCATAACTTTTTCGCCAATATCTTTAGAGCAAATTTCAAATACAGTTCCGCTTTCAAGTTCACGCCTAATATCTTCTACTAACTTTTCTACCTCGCAGGACTGAATTCCGCATTTACTAACTGCAAGATTAATGGAGCGCAACAATTTTTCTCTATCAAACGGCACTCTTTCGCCATTTTTTTTAACAACTGTCAATTCTTGTAATTGCACACGCTCAAAGGTCGTAAACCTACCTCCGCATTCGGCACACTCACGTCTACGCCTGACGGCACTTTCGTCTATCGTATCACGAGAATCTTTGACTTGCGTATCACTTTTACCACAAAAAGGACATTTCATGTTTTATGCTCCAAAACATTACATAACCACTAGAAGATAAATAAATTTATCTAAAAAATCAAGTAAAAATTTCTTAAAAAAAATACTTCTAACTAGCAATAACCTCAAATCACATTCCGTCGTTACCGCCGAATATTCTATTCCAAAATCCGCCTTTGGTATTATTTTTCTCATCCTTACTACCTCTCAAAGACTTTGAATCTTCTTTTAATTCTTCTTTAAGTTTAGCTTTACTTTCTTCTTCA
>JAFYWO010000086.1 GCA_017557925.1 Alphaproteobacteria bacterium
AAATGCTAAGCGAAATATGGAGATGATGAAAAGAGGTATCAGAATGTTGAGTTCTGATGAAAGCGTTATTGAAAATATGGAGCAGGCTTTAGGAACCAGAGAAATGATGAAAACTTGTTGTCGTTTGGGAGAGGCTTTGTCTGAAGACAATCCTGTTGCTTTTGGCGGACAAAATAAGACCAATGATGATTGGTCTATGGTTCAATATTTTAGTGAAATGTTTAATCAAATTTAATTTTTTTGAAAGGATAATATAATGTCTAATACATTAAAAGAAATTGCTAATCAGCTCTCTCATAAGCAAGAGCATTTTGTTAATAGTTTAACCGAAGATTCTCCGATTTTGGATAATATGCGTTTTGAAGCTTCTACACACGGACTTTGGAACGCTTATGAAGAAGTTGCTAAAATTGATGGTGCAGGTTTTGTTGATATTAACCAACCATTGCCTGAAATGGAAGTTGATTCTAATTTGAAGAAAATTGATTTATCTATTTTAGGTGGTGAAATATTTTTACCGGAAGATAAAGGTAGTGTTGTTGGTGTAGGTGAATATTTTTCTAAAAAAGTTCCGGTTTTGTTAAAGCATGCCGGTCAAACTGCTGAAAAGAAAATTATTTATGATAATTTTATTCCATATGCGGTTTCTAACGGTAAGGCAATCAGTGCAGGTGCCGGAGAAAATTGTTATTCTATGGTTGCAGTAAGATATATTGAAGGAGAAGTTACAGGACTTTATTCTAAACATAATATCGGACGTTATGGTATTCTTGATTCTACTCCTATAAATGGTGGTGCTTTGTATAAAAATGCTAACGGCGTTTTGGGATATGGTCTAAGATTAAAAGGATATATCGGTATGCAGTTGGCTAACCCTGATGCGGTATCCTGTATTGTAAATATTAACCAAGATAATATTCCTACACCGGAACAAATTGATAATATGTTGGTTGATGCAAAAGCTACCCCTTATTCTACATTTATTTATTGTCATCCAAAAGTGTTGTCTATGCTTAATCAATACAAGGGAAATATTTTACAAACTTCTTCTCTTGATTTTGATGTTAATAGAAGTTTTATGGCGTGGAATGGTATTCGCTTTATTACATCTTATAACTTTAATAACGGAACAGAAGAATCTGTTAGAGTGGCTTAATTTTTTTAAGGAATATACAATATGATAAATAATATTTTGAAAGTTTATGATGAAGATTTAGCTCGTGGAGATTTATCTTCTTTAACAATTAGCGGAACTAAACCTGTTAGTGTCGGAACAACCGGCGGTGCATTAACCGTTAATGTTTTTGCTGATAGTGATGTTAATTTGACAGGTGATGTTAGCATTAGTGTTAAACATGCTGATAGCAAAGACGGAGGTTTTTCTGAGTTTTTTGTTATCAATTTAGAAGGGGGAGCTACTTATAAAGATGGTAATTTAATGGCTTCTACTACTATATCTGAAGATGCAAAAGCTTATATGTTGGCAGATGTTACAAGTGCATCAGGAAATACCGGAAAAATTCGTGTAACTTTAGGATATTTAGCTAGATAATAGTTAATATTTTTAGGCAAAGAGAGAATATTTTGAACAAAGGAAGTTCTCTCTTTGTTCTTTTTTTGTTGCAATTTTAAATTTGAGGTGTATAATGAGCAAAGATTATGTTAATGGATATATAGAAGCAATAAAAAGGCGCTTGTGATAGATTTTTGCGCATAAAATAATAATTTTTAAGGAAATGTTATATGAAAAAAGATATTGCAATTATGATGAAAAGTTTTGGAAAAGACATTGTTTCTAATATAAGAATTTACATATTAAAGATGTTAGTTTTTTATCCTTTTTGTTTTTTGTTTATTTGGAAAAATGCAGATTTATCAGATTTGCAATATCTTTTTTGTTGGATTAGCGTTGTTTCAGGAGTGGGGATGTTTTTATTTTTTTATTGTTTGAGGCATAAAAAATGGTATGGTATATGTAGCGGATTACTTATTTTGGGTGCTATATGGATGTGGGATGATGTTAATAGGTATGATGATTTTGAGTATAAAATGTATTGTTTATCGTATGGCTACGCATGGGACAGTGTGAAAAAAGAGTGTGTAGGGGATTAAGGTATAATGGATATTTTGGGTTGTTTTATAAAATTTGATGGAATTTTGGGGATATTAAAAAAGTTTTTAATTGATTTGATGGCGTGTGTAAAATTTTTTGTGCTTATGCTTTTATTGGCAGAGGTAGGTTTTATGATATTAACCGGTGGGGATGTATCTTTTATAGTTCGTTTGCTGTATTGTGTGGTTGTTGTTATTGAGGGATTGTTTTTGTTTTTGGGGTTTTATTATCCTAAATATAAGAGAATTTTTTTCTGTGGTGCTATATGCTTTTTTATTATAGAAAATGTTATGAGTTTATATTGTAGTGAATTAAGATGGCATTTTGAATACGAAATATGTGTAGATGTTGATGGGGATTGGAATGATGAATTGAAGGTTTGCGAAATTAAAAAATAAAAGAGGTAAGCCGGTAATATAGGAGATATTTTAGAAAGAAAAGTTTTATTGAGGCTGAGTATTTGGAAAAGTTGTATGGGTTTTAATTCGGGAAAGCTTTGCTTTCCTTTTTTTTTAGGAGAAATTGAAATGAGTAAAATTGAAATTATTAATAGGGCGCTTATGAAGTTAGGAGAGCCTCCGGTATCTTCGTTAAATGATGCGCAATTTGGCAGAAGCTATGAGATTATTTATGATGATATGAAGGAATTGTTATTATCTACATATCCGTGGAGATTTTCTGTTGAGATGAAATATTTGCCGAGATTAGAGGAAAAATACGGTGATAGGTATATGTATAGGTTACCTAGTGATTGTTTGCTGGTTATTGGGGTTAGAGGTAGCGATAAAACTGATGTCAGAGATATTTCTTCTCAAAAAGTTGTAGGTTATGAGATTGCTAATAATGCTATTATAACTCATTGTTCTTCTGGTATTATGGCTGAATATGTAAAAAATATTGATGATGATATGATGTTTAGTCCGTTATTTCGTGAAGCGTTAGCTTCTAAAATCGGTGCTGAATTAGCTATGAGGATTAGACAATCTCAATCACTTAAACAAATGCTTGATAATGAATTTTTTATTTTGTTAAGACAGGCGGAATTTAATGATGAGATTATTAAAGATACTGAATTGTTGAAAGACAGCAGTTGGGTTATGGTTAGAGAATGTTGGTAAAAAATGTTAGGAGATTGTTATGAGTTCTGTTTTTAAAACACCAAAGGTTAGAAAAGTTGAGACTAAAGTTGTTGAACAAGAAATAGTAGATAATTCTGAAACTGTTTATGAAATGGAGAAAAAACGTAAGAAAAAAATGGGAGCAATCTCACAGTTGATTTCTCGCAATAACAGTTATTCTGATGAAAAGATTAAGTTGGGACAATAGTTTTTTGGGGAGTTAAAAGATGATTAGAAAATATAAAATTGGTGATGCAAAAAAAGTTGATGTGCAGAAAGAGCAGAAATTGGAAGCTGTTTTGTGGGCAGATAATTTTGATGATATAATTGCCTATAGTTTGGTAGATGCAAAAGGTAAGGTATTAGCGGTTATGGGGTATAGAATTGTTCAAGACAAAGCAGAGGGGTTTGCTATAATCGGGAAGAAAATCGGTAATAGAATGATTTCTTTTTGCAGGTTTGTAAACAGGCTTATAAAAATTGAGACGAAAAAAAGAAAAATTGAAAAAGTTTTTGTTACGGTTAAGGATAGTTTCTTTAATGCAAAACGATTGGCAGAAATGTTGGGTTTTGTGGAAGTAGACAGATTAGATAAGTTTTTTAATAATGAAGATTATGTCTTGATGTTAAGAAAGGAGAGGAGTTATGGCATATAATTTAGCGTTAATCGTGGGGCTTAAAATTGCTGCCGGTTTTTTGAAGTCTGAACAAGAAAGACAGCAATATAAAGCTATGGCAGCACAAGAACTTCAAAATGCAGAAATTTTGAGAGAAAATGCGTATTTGACAAGAGTGAGCGGAGCCAAAAATGAGGATATAAGTCGTGCTCAAAACAGGGCTTTTATTGCATCTAATATGGCTATAGCAAGTGAAGCCGGAATGGCAGAAAGTCCAACAACAATGACTAATCTTGCCATGACGGCAAGTGTGTTGGAACAAAATGTTTTAAATAATAGATTTAAAGTTGAGAGTGAGGCGGAAAATTATTTGTATCAGGCAAGAGTTAATGAAGAAAATGCCAGAGTTTTGAAAAAGAAGTATAAAAATTCTTTTGCGAGCTCTTTGTTAAGTTCGGTAAGTTTAGGTTTAATGGAGATGAATAATGAATAAAAAAATACAAAGTATAGCCAGTATGCAACGTGGCGGGGCTATGTTGGGTGAGAAAGTAAATACGGCATTAAAACCGGTCGGTTTGAAAAGATATATTGCAGGAGGTGAAGTTTTGGGGGCAATTAGCGATATTTTGAAAAAGGGAGCAGAACTTTGGGAGGAGAAAAATAAAATTGATGAGCAGAGGAATTTTTTAGATACTGATTTATTGCTGAAAAATTACAGAGAAAAGCTTAAGAATAGTTCTTCTTTAGAGGAATTTGATATTATTGCCGGTGGTATTGATGATGGAATAAAAGAATATTTTAATAAAAATGATTCAGGGAAGAAATTTTTTAATGAACACGGAGAGGAAATTCTTAAACTCAACAAACAAGATATTGATAAAATGAGAGTTTCTAAAGAATATGACTTTGGTAAGAATAGTTTGGATATTTTATTAGCGGGTAGTCAAAACTTGTTACAGGAAGCAACTCCACTTAAGGCTGAGACTTTGTTAAAAAGAGGATATGATGAAATAAATAAAACCAGTTTTTTAACAGATGAAGAAAAAATTGAGTATAAAAATAAGTTTTTAAGAAACGGTATTTATAGTTTGGCTTTGTCTGATGTAAATATGGCTCGCAGTGAGGCAAAAAAATATAAGGATTATGTTAAAGAGGATATGTTTAAAAAAATTGATGAGATAGAGAAAATAAAAGTTAAGGAAAAAAGTGATTTGGAAGCTCTAAATAACAGAAAACAATATATGAATAGGTTGGGAGAGGCTATTGATTTATGGCAAATGAAAGAAAGAGGCGAAATTAAAAAAGCAGAATATAGTGTTTTGTCGTTGGACCATAATGATTATTTGTGGGGTGACAGAGATGAAAATATTGAAGGTGATGCTTTAAGTAAAGCTTATAAAATTGTCAGAAAATTAAATAGTGGAGAGGATTATTTGCCTCAAGATATAAATGATGCTTCTAATTATTTAATGAAAGCCTATAGAGATAAAAAAATAGATTTTGAGGAAGTAGCAAATTTTCAGACACAGTTGTTAGCTCTTGATGTTAATAGGAAAACCAAAGAAAGGCTTTTAGATAAGGAGATAGATGAATTTTTGGATGGAGTTTTGGGCAATGATAACTTTAATAACAGTTATGAAGCAAAAATTGCAATGGAGGAAAAATCCAAAATTGCGTTTAAACTTTATGATGCTTATTACGGAAAGAAAATTGCTTTGTTTCAAGGTTTTTTACAGCAAGGAGGAAGTTTGACGCCAAAGGTTGAACGTGTGCTTAAAAAGAAGGCTTTAGATGAGATTAAAGAGGAATTCGGCTATAAAGAAAATGCAGAGGGAAGTTTTGGTGTTGGCGAGTTAAAGACTGTATTTAGACAATTTTATAATGGGAGTTTGGATAATGAAGTTTGGAAAGAATTTTATAAAAAAGCTCCATTTGTTGAGGATAAAAAAGGTTTGTTAAAAGATGTTGCAAGAAAGCAGATGAAAAAAGAAATTTTTTATCCTCGTTTTGATAGTTGGGATGAAGTTTTGGAAGCTAATCTTGAACAAGGTGATAAATTTTATTTTAGGGGTAGATTGGCTGTCAGAGCATAGGAATTATTTTTAGTATTTTAGGAGAAACGGAAATGTCAGGTCTTAATCAAGAAAACATATTTGGTGGTGAAAATATTGAAAGCGGTGATGTACACCGCTCTTTTCTTTTGGATAAAAAAGAAAATGACGATATTTTAAGTGTGGGAGAAAAAGAAGGTAATATTGAAGGTTTACAACATAGAAAAAACAACTTGTTTGAGGTGGAACAAGGGGAGGACGGTTCTGATTTAATAAAGTCAAAAAACTATGTTCAAGATGAAATGTTAGAAAATGTTTTTGATGAAGATAGTTTGGAGGGGAAAATAAGGTATCTTGAGAATCAAACCAATCTTGATATTTTGGATATAAATTCTATTGATGTTGATGAAAACAGGCCGGTTTCGTTTATGCAGAAAATTGGAGATTTGGCAAGTGATAAATTTTTTTATAATAAGTTTATTAATGATATTGAAAAAATAGGAGAAGATTTTGCTCGTTATAAATGGGCTTATGATGAGGGGAAATTTGGAGAATTTGACGGTAAAAAATTTATGGGTGAAGCTTTTAAGGCAGGACTTCGTGGCGCCGGAAGCGGTAGTTTGAGAATGGCCGGTAATGTGTTGAATGTTATTGGTAGCAATTTGGAAAATAATACTTTATTGAGTGGTCTTGTATCGGGTGGTGCCGGAATTTTTATGTCTGATGCAAAAAAGATTTTTAGAGAACTCGGTAATGTGCTTTATGATTATGCTTTGGAGGTTGAAAATTCGCCGTTGTTAGCGCCGTCGTTTGAAGCTTATCAAGAAGACCCCAACTGGATGAGTGTGGCAAATGTAATAGGGCAGGGAAGCGGTAGTGTTATTTCTATGGGCGGTATCTCTAAAGTTATCGGAAGTAAAGCTACTTATGGATTATTTGCTGTCGGTGGTGGCGGTGAAGTGTTTATTGAGAGTTTAGAAAAAGACGGAGATATTAATAAAGCCAATGTGCTTGGTGGCCTTAGTGGTTCTGCAACGTATGTGATTGATAGGATATTTAATCCGTTGCCAAAGCAATTGGAGAAAGGGGTAAAAAAGACATCGTCTTTAATAGCTAAAGAAATGCTGGGTGCACCTTTAAGAGAAGCTGGTAGCGAAGTTTTGCAACAAATTGTGGCTGAAAATTTTGTTAGAAAGGTGGGTATTGATGATACTCAAGTTTTGTTTGAAGGCGTTATTGAAAGTGCTATTGGAGCAATGGCCGGTAATGCTGTTGTTAGTTCTGTTGATGGAGGAATTTATTTTGCTCAAAAAGGCTTAAATGAGGTTGAGAAAAGAATTAAACAAAAAGGTGTTAGCGGTGAAGAAATTGAACTTTATAAGAAAAATATGCTTGAATTTATAAAGTCAAAACCTGATGCGTTTGAGAAAGTTTTGAAGTATAATTTGGATAGAAATATAGAGGAAATCATTAAGGCTACTAAAAATAAGAAAGAGAAAAAGGAGGTTAAGAAGGAATTTGAAAGTTTGCCCAGAATTTATGATAAAATGTATGAGAGATTTAAAAGTGTTGTTGATGATGATGTTGCAAAAGCTTCTGCTCGCTTGTTTGAGGCAAATGCGTTGTTTTGGCATAAAGAAGGAGGTATTAAGCGATATTTGGAATTATTGGAAGGTTTTTTACCGGAGGTGAAAAAAGAAAATTTTGAACAGTTTGTTGCTGATGGCAGGTTAAAAAATGCCGATTTTCAGTTTGTCGGAATTAAAGCTCAAGGACTTGATTTTGATAAGTTAGCATTGTTTCGTAAGATGGAAAGAGAAAAGAAAGACCCGCAATTTATTTGGAAGTATACCGGTTTTGTAAGAGGTGATGACGGAAAAATCAGAGGAGAAATCAGCTCTAATGATGTTAGATTAAAAATTCTTAATACTCAAAATTTTGAAAGTGATGAGGCTATTTATCAGGGTGAAATTATTAAGGATTTAGAAGTGTTACAACAAAGGTTGGCTTATTCTTTGATTAGTAGAAATGCTTCTTCTTATGTTTCTTTGTTTCGTGATTTTTATGATTATTTGAAAAGTTTAGATGACGAATTTGGAGAATTTAAAGTAGGACAAAATGGAGAATATCCTATTTTAAACAGAATGGATTTTCAAAACGTAAGAGATGAAAAACTTGAGGTTAGGAGAAGATATGAAGATATTTTGTTAGAAAATATTTATGAAGATTATAAGAATGGGGAAACTGATTTTAGTGATGAAGAAATTAAATATATTGAAGGGGTAAAAGAAAAAGAACGTTTTGACGAATTTTTTAGTAAGTACTGGGATTTATCTAAAGAAAAGGCATTGGATAAATTTTCTAAAGATTTTAAAAGTAGCGGTTCTGAATGGGCAACGAGCAAAGAGTTCTTAAATAGATTAACAAAATTATCTCTTGAGTTTGAAGATAAAAGAAATAAGCGAACTGAAGAACTTGAAAAGTTTGGAATTTTGGATAAAAGCAGGTTTTATCGTGATTTAAATATTGATGAAATTTATAGAATTTATTTGGCGAAAAATCAGGACATGGATGAAGAACGTCCTATAAAAGATTATAAACCTGAACGTTACAGAAAAGTTTATGAAAAACCGATTTCGTATGGGGAAAGATTTTTAGCCGATAAGCACTATGATTTTATTGTTGATAAACCAAGAGAGGAAATTCTTTCTTATCTTGAGAATATTGAGAAGTATTATAGGTTGGAAAGATATTTGGATAATATTAAAAAAAATGAACATAATCAAGCTATTGAAAATAATGATATTTTAGGTGCAAGTATTGAAAAAAGTAATGAAGATGTCAGTGATAAAGATTTGCTTATTCATAATGGTAAATCTTTTAGACTTGATGATGTTTTAGAATATGATGAGTTATTTAAAAATTATCCTGATTTAAAAGACAGTAAGGTTTCTTTTACAAGGCTTTTAAAGGGTGAACCATATCATTTTTATTGGAATAAAGATGATGGGTATGTGTTTGAAATTGATGCTGAGCAATGTAATTATAAGATGTTATCTAAGATTTTGGTTAAGGGAACTAATTTTGCTATTCAACATAAAGAAGGGTTTGACTATTCGTTGACTGAAAAGCAAAGGCAAAATTATATGGATAGGCACATTTATTGGGCTAAAAGAGCTATTGCTGATGAGGCTAAATTTGAATTAAGTGACTTTTTGATTCGTAATGGTATCGTTGATGATGAAAGTGATGTTGAAAAATATTGGAAGTTTACCACTCTTCCGATATCTATGCTTAATATTTACAGAAGTGAAAGTGTAGATGCGGATAAGTTAATTTTTCCGGGATATGTTAAGTATGGAGAAATTGATTTTGATAAACTTACCGAAGATATTACACAGAAGTTTGATAAGGTGGAAAATTATCATCAGGAAAACATCAAAAGGCAGATGATGGCGGATTTATTTTCGTTTAAGGAAAGAATTGCTAAAAAAATTATGTATACGGCAAGACGTGAAAGCGGATATAGAGATATAGGACTTGCTTGGGCCGGGGTTGCTACTCAGGGTAAAAGTGATGAGAATGCTTTGTTTGATGCTAAAAAAGTCAGATTAAAATATGTAAGAAAATCACCGTTTTTGCATCTTGAAAACAGAATGGAAGAAAAAATGGATTTTAATATTGAGAATAAAAGTGATGTTATAAATCATATTATTGATGAGGATATAATCTATAAAAAAGATAGGAGGATTATTGACTTTCTTGATAAAAGGGCGGCTTTGGGTGCGTATGATTTCGGAAATAATGTTATTGCATTTTTTGAAAATGGCAGAACAGAAACAATACTTCATGAGTGTTTTCATTATTTTTATGAATTTTTGAAAAAAAATAAGCGAGATGAAAATATGCACGTTTCTGATGTTTTTGATATTGTTGATGAGATTAAAGCTGATTTTTTGGGAAGATATAATGTTGAGAAACAAAACGGGAAGTTTTATGCAGTGTATAAAGATGGAAGTGGTGTTTTGGAACAGTTGCCTTTGGGATTTTCAACCAAAGAAGAATTATTGGAAAGTGTTGCTAAGGAAATTTTTGTTGAAAGATTGTTGCGTATGATGGATGGTAAAAGCATCAATATAGCTGAAGTTGATGAAAATGATTTTAAACAAAATAAAGATAATTCTTTTGGCGAAGATATAAATAATTATAACTCATCTGTTTATGTTAATGCTGACTTATTGCATGGAGCCGGTCGTATTTATTTTAAATGGTTAAAATATATGACAAGAGCACTTGAGATTACTAAGAAAAAATCAGGTTTGGGTGGTAAGAAGGTATTGAAAACTATTGGTGTAAAATAAATAATTTGTTGCAAATAGGTTAGCATTACTTTATATTGGGCTTAGAGTTCTTTTTATCGGAGTGTTTTAGTATGAATAGCGCTGAAAATATTGAAAAATTAAAAGCTAAAAGTAAAGTTAATGTTTTGGTTTTATTGCTTATATTTGCAGTTGTCGGTGGTGGTGTTTGGGAATATAATAAATATCAGGCACCACTTGCTGATGTGTTGGTAGTATATAGTTCTTCTTTAAATAATGGAAAACAGGAATTAAATCAAAATACCGGAGAAACCAATACTCAAAAAATTAAAGTTACTTTGGAGACTGAAACTAAAGACGTGAAAAAAACGGATAGTAACGAGGCGAAAAAAGCAGATGAAGTTATTAAAAAAGATGTTGTAGTGGAATTTAAGGAATATATTGAAGAGGTTAATGAGGCAATAAGTAAAGAGGCGGAAATAAGGTTGGATAAAATTATTCTTCCTGAAGTTAAAGAAAAGGTTGTTAAAGAAGTAAAAGAGCCTGTTGTTGAGGTTAAGGAGAA
>JAFYWO010000087.1 GCA_017557925.1 Alphaproteobacteria bacterium
GATTTGCCTTTGGTGGAAACTGAAAGAGGGACAAATGTTGGTAAATATTTGAGAATGCAAACAATTATCCCTGATATTGTATTTTCTGCACCTTTAAAGAGAACAATGGAAACAGCTCGTTTAGCTATCGCTGCGCTTGATAAAGACATTAAAATAAATATTGATGAGAGATTTAGAGAGATTGATTATGGTCCTGATGAAGGTAAGACAGAGGAAGAAGTTATAGCCAGAATTGGACAAAAAGCAATAGAGGAGTGGGATAGGGCTGGAATTGTGCCTGATGGTTGGTCTGTTTCTGTTGAAGGTATTATTGAAGAGTGGAAAAAGTTTGCTTGTGAAATTGAAAGTGAATTTAAAAATAAAACAGTTATGGTGGTAAGTTCTAATGGCGTCATAAGATTTGCACCATATTTGACCGGTAACTTTGAAAAATTTTCTGAAGAATTTAACATCAAGGTAGCTACAGGTTCTGTTTGTATTTTAGAAAAAGACGATGAAGATGAATTTTGGCATGTTGTTGAATGGGGAACTAAACCAAAAGATAAATTGGTTGATAAAACAGCACCTCAGCCGATATCTTCGCATATTGCATAGCATTTAAAGAGCTCTGTGATTACAGAGCTTTTTTGTTGTTAGATTAAAAGTTGTATTTTGTTTTTAAGTTTTTATAGCTTGATGAGTGTATAAATTATCACATTTTTGTTATGAGCTTGATTTAGGAGCGCTAATTTTTGGTTGTAAAACATCTGTAAGCTTTGTGTTTCTTGGGTTTGGTGCTAATTATTTATATATTTAAGATTGCTTATTTTCTTAATAAATGGCTAAAATTGGTATTTTATGCCCCTATTGTATACATAATATTTATTATGCGACAAAATGTATTTGACTTTAAATATCCCTCTTTTAAAGAACGTAAAAAATAAAATAAAAAAAATTATAGAAACAAAGTTTGGAAAAAGTTATGTAAAATAAGTTTGAATTTAGTTTCAGTAATTTTTTAATCAAAATATAAAAATATGCTAATTTATCTTTATTTTAGGATTAAATTTTAATATATCTGAACTTATACAACAAAAAAAACACCAGCCTATTAAGACAGGTGTTTTTTTATTTTCAGATAAATTCCTTAAACAATTGATTAAATCTTTCATGTTGGAATTTACCTTCGTAACTGTTTAATACACGAAAATACTGCATCAGAAACTCTTTACGATATTCTGTAAAGCTACTGTATACGGTTTTAGAGTTTTTGTAATGAAAATACTCTTCATCCAATACCAGTAATTTTGACGAATAGCTGTCTGTAGGCGGTATTTCCCCTCTTCTTTTGATTGCATCCGAAATGTTATTAGCTTTGAAACCAAATGAGGTATTTAATATAACCTTTGCGCCCTTTTCCAACAATGCCTCACTATATTGTTCAGCAAATGATGATAACAAATCCTTAATTGTGATATCATCTGTTGAGGTTAATATTTGGTTGAAAGCAGTTCTGATGTCTTCAGAATGCAATTTTTCTGCCAATTTGGCTATAAAGATGTTTTCTTCTCTAGCTGTAAGTGATAAATCTGTTTTGATAAGAAGATTTTTACAGTCAAGATTATCATTTAACATCTTTTTAGCTGCACTTGATGGCAGGTGAACATCCATTTCCGGCTCTAAAACCAAAGCTTCTTCTAGAGCTTGGTAAAACAACGTCTCGAATCTGGCGTATGGTATAACGGCAAGATTCTTAATGAATAACTTTCTCATAATTACCACAAAAATTTATTTTAATCCTGATTTTTTACAATATATTTTGTCTAAAGTCAAGTTAATTATTATTTTCGGTTAGAAAACACTTGTATTTATTTTATTTTTTAGTATGTTTGGTATTATTTTTTTTGGGAGGTAATATGAGAAAATTCGGACTTAAACTTTGGTCAAAAGATTTTATTAAGAATAAAGAATTTGTTAAAGATGCTGAAGTGGCGTTAAAAAACGGTAAGTTTGATTATCTGGAACTATTCGCCCTTCCCTTTAGTTTTGATGAAACAAAAGATGATGTTAAGGCTAATTTTGGCGGTGTAAAAACGGTTATTCACGCTGCTCATTCTCTGCAAGGGCTTGATATTTCTAATAAAGATGAGTTTGATAATAATCAAAAAAGAATTGAAGATGCTAAAAGGTTTGCAGATTTAATGGATGCTGAGTTTATTATTTTGCATCCGGGGATGAATGAAGGCGAAGAATTTTTAGAAGAAAGCATCAGGCAATTTAGGGCTTTTAATGACAAAAGATTAACTGTTGAAAATTTGCCTACATATTGTTCTCAAACAAAAAAGAAACTGCATGGTGTTACACCTTTTGAAATCAGACATTTTATTGAGGAATTGGATTGTCCGTTTTGTCTTGACTTTTCTCATGCTATTTGCGGTGCTAATGCTCTTGATTATGATGTATATTCGTTTTTAAATGAGATGGTTAAGTTGCGTCCTTCTATGTATCATTTATGTGATGGTTTTATAAGAAGCGATAATGACAGTCATCTTCATTTTGGAATGGGAAATTATGACTTAAAGAAATTGATTAACCAATATACAAGAGAAAATGCCCTAATCACTATGGAAACAGGGCACGGAATTCCTCAGTCGGTTAAACCTTGGATTGATGATATAAATTATCTTAAAGGTCTTTTGGATTTTTAAGATTTTACAATCATCTGACAAAGTTCTTCTATTGAAGTTGTTTTTACTGGAGTTTTTTGCATATTGTTTATGTAGGTGTTTTGGTTGTTAAATACTTTTTTTAGAGTTGGAAGCAAAATATCTTTATTTTGGATTTCTTCATCCGGTATCAATTCTCCGAAACCTTTTTGAACAAAACTTTGGGCATTAAGTGTTTGTTCTCCTCTTGATGAGGTGTTTGGCAGTGGAACAAGAATCATTGGTTTATGCAAACAGGCTAATTCAAAAATTGAATTTGAGCCTGCTCTTGAAATTACAACATCCGCAAGAGCAAGTAGGTGTTTTAGTTCTTTGTCAACGTATTCGTATTGAATATATCCTTTGGCTTTTAGATCCGGATTATATCCGTTTTTTCCTGCTATATGGATGATTTGGTAGTCTTTTAAGAGAAGTTCTAAGTTTGAGGCAACTGCATTGTTAAGGCTTTTGGCACCAAGACTTCCGCCTATTATCATTATTGTTTTTTTAGATGGAGTAAATCCGGTTATTTTAATACCCTGCTCTTTTTTTCCGTTAAATAATCTGTCTGATAAAGCAGGACCTATGCAGTTTACTTTGTTTTTTTGTTTTACTTTAGATTTTGTTTCTTCAAAAGTTGTAAAAAATGTATTTACAAAAGGTAAGCTTAGTTTGTTTGCTAAGCCAGGGGTGACATCTGATTCGTGCATAAATATCTTTTTTTTGTTTAAAAATCCGCCGACAACTACAGGAAAAGCCACAAAGCCACCTTTGGAAAATATTATATCAGGGTTTAGTTTATGAACCAAAAATGTTGCTTCTAAGCATCCGAAAGGAATTTTAATCATATCCATAAAGTTTTGCCAAGAGAAGTAACGGCGTAATTTACCTGTAGTTACAGAGTAGTAGTTGACTTCTTTATATTTTTTTACAAGTTCTTCTTCCATGCCATTTTTAGAACCTATGTAATCTACTTGCCAACCTTTTTCTATAAACCACGGAATTAGAGCAAGATTTAATGTAACGTGACCGGCTGAACCGCCTCCGGTAAATACTATTTTTGGCATATTTTATTCTCCGTTTGTAGTAGTGGTTGTATTGTCTTCTAACAATAACTCAGTATCGTTTAAGGTAAGGTTAATGTTTTTGTTGGTTTTTGAGCCTAGTTGTTTCATTTTTATTGCGTGCGAAATTGCCGAACCTTTGCCTTGTAATTTAGTCATTGCGTTAATATAGGCATTGTTAGCTTGATTTAGTGCTCGGTCAATGGATTTCATATCTTCTATGAATGAGGCTAACTTATCATAAATCTTTCCGCCTAACTCTGCTATTTTTTGGACATTTTGGTTTTGACTGTCTATTTTCCACAAGTTTTCTATTGTGCGTAAAGTCGGTAATAATGATAGTGGTGTGGCCAGTATTATATTTTTCTTATAAGCGTA
>JAFYWO010000088.1 GCA_017557925.1 Alphaproteobacteria bacterium
AAATGATAGAGGAACAGCTTAAAGAAGCAAAAGATGAAGAAAAAACAAGAGAAGAAAATGTAAAGTCAATTTGCCAAACAGAAGTAAATCAAAAGAAAAGTATATATGAAAATCTAAAAAAATCTAATGCAAGTGACGAAACAATAGCCAATGCCGCAGATGATTATGAAAGAAGCAAAATGAAATGTGATGAAGAAAATATGGCTTTGGCACAAGCTAAAAAGCATAAAGAATTTTTAGAGGAGAGCAAAAAAAGTAATGAAGAAGAAAAACAAAAAGTAGGAACCGCTGCAGATCCTGTTCATCAAAAATATCAAGAGCGGATAGATGCTATATCTCAATTGGAAGAAAAAACTGTTGAAATAGGAGCTAAAGAAACCAATGAAAACTGGGATGATGTAGATGTAATTGAAGCATACACCATAACAGAAAGTGAATATGTGGATTTTATAAATCAGTATTTTATAAATGAGAGCAATATACAAGGCGGTTTAGTTGGAACGCAAACAGAAATTGACAGGGTTATGCGTGAGAGAAGACGTTTATTCATAAATACGGCAGTACATTTATTACAAGTTTCAGGCTCAACAAGGAGAGATATTAAAACAAAAACAACAAAAATAAAAGAATTATATGATGAAGTAAGGACTACAGAAGATGAGTTTAAAGCTATAGGATATTATTCCGGTAGTAAGATTGACAATATAAGAGCTCTTGTATTATACGCAAAAATTTTAAGCACAAAATTACAATATATGGCTGCGAAAGATTTGCTAACAATAGAACCAAGCAGAAGAGGAAAAGCTGAAGATGCTAGTTATGATAAATTTGATTTAACTAAATATAAATTAACAGATTCCTATGTTAAAGCTATAGAGGAAGATAGTAACAAAGGAATTGATATACACGAAGGTGTGAGTGCAGAATAGGGAGGTAGCTATGATGAATGTATCTAAATTGATTAAATGTTTGGCTTTGAGCTTAATAATTTTAAGTGCAGAAGTAAAAAGTGCTAATGCCTTTTTCTTAATTCCTCCTATGCCATGGGATATAGAATTAAATATTCCTGGAAATGCTAATAAGATAGTTTCTAATATCAAGTCATACTATCGCCAAATTCAAGCCCTCAAAACAGGAAAAAATACCGAACTGTTGAAAAGTGTCAAAATAGGTAACGTTAATCTAAATGAAATAATCAATAAAAACATAGAATTAAGTATGTCTGAAAATGAGAAAAAAGGTGAAAATAAAACAGTAGGCAAAGGCGCATTTGTAGAAGATAGTCAATTAGGTATAGAAAAAGATTCTGTTGATGAAAAACAGTATTATGATGCGTATTACAAGTTATTTTTCCTACTTCCTCCAGAAGAAAGTTATAGTGGTAATTATAATATTTTAGAAACAGCATTTGATGAAAAGAGATTAGATTATCAACAAGATATAGTGATTGATACTTATTTATACGGTAGAATGAACGAGGATTTCCTTGTTCTGATAAATAAAACCGTAGATAGATTGGATAGATGTCGTATCGGAGAATTAAAAGATGGTGACTGCATATTCTTCGGTTTACAGTATGTGTACTCTGACCCGAATAAAGAAGCGCCTCAAGGAACAGAAGACGAAGATGAAGGTAGCATTGGTGAAAGTATGAATGCGTATATTGTATCAACAGTTTATGATAGAATGTTGCGTATAATAGAAGACATTACTGCGGTTGAAGCTATTTACCGAGCTTCAAAACAAATTGAATTGGTTGAGCCGATAAAAACAACAGACGCCTCAGATTATAAACCATTAAAATTACAGTTTGCGTATAAAACTACTAATGTTTATAATTTAGCAAAATTAGATTATAATGACTACAAAGGAGGGGCAACAGTAAACTCAACTAAAAGTTTCAGTGAAAAATGCGAAAAAGGTGGAGACGGATGTGCAACAGTCAATGAAACTTCTACTGAAACATCAAGTTTGGATGAAACAAAAGTATTACGTGAACTTCAACCTATAGAAGATTTATTAACACAAACAATGATGTTTCATAATCTAAAAAAAGAACTTCCTGGATATAAAGACCAATATCGTAAATATTTAAAATCATTAGAAATTCACGAACGTTCATTAAAAGTTTTGAAAGATAGTGATAACTGTGTAATGGACTTTTTATCAAGACATACAAATGGTAACACAAATGCAAGTCAGTTGTGGATAGGCGGACTTTCATTAAGTGAAGTTAATAAACACGAAAAACGAGAAGGTTTATCTAAAAAACTTATAAAAGAGTATGAGAAATATATAACAGACAAAATTATAGATGATAAAGAAGATGGAATTTGTGACGGTTTCTATACTAAAGGAACTTGTCCGATTGGTTATCGTTCAGATGAGAATAACCCTTGTAAAGAAGATGGAACAAAGTTTCCTTGTATAGTAGATACAATTCCTACAGATACATCTGAGGCAGAATCATATACCGAAAATTCCAGTGAAGATTCTAATGATACAGACGGATTTTTAGATGCAACAAAAGCAGATGCGATAGAAAATGATAATAGAATGAAGGCAGAACGCAGTTGGAGAATTGGTGCTAATGCAGTAGAAGAATTAACCAAACAAGGAGTATTGACCTTTGAGCCATGGAAAGACCAACAAAATATTCAAAAAGAATATTTAACCAATAAATATAAAAATATAAGAACGATAATAAATACAACAGATAAGGCTTTGGCATCATATATGGTGGGAGTGACTATTTCTAACGAAAAAAGTCTTAATCAATCTGCAGAGCCAATGGAGAATTTATTGCAAAAAGTAACTTCAATAAAAACACCTGATGAGGCTGTTGGAGACGGAAGTGCTGTAAAGAATGCCATAAACAATGGTAAATGCCCAGGATTTACTTTTAATGGAAGTATAGGTATAAAAACTGTAACAACAACATATACAGTGCCTAAGACTTGTTCATATACAAATAGTGAAGGCAAGATAACATATTATAGTTGCCCTGAAACAAAACATGGCAGTTTAAATCTACATTGTACAGCTTCTAAGTCAGGAAAAGTTGGATATGCCGATATAACAAGAGAAGATTATGTGCACGGAACAAAGAGTGATATTAATAAAGTGGTTATGACAGAAGCGGTGGATTTGCGTGTTAAAAATAATCCAAGCCAATATCCTGGAGAATTGAAGAAAGCACCAACAAATCTTGATAGCCTAATTAATAATACAACTGACGGCTGTTCAAATCCTCCATCTTGGAATCTTACTACAAACGGATTAGTAAAGGCATTTATGCCGGCAATTCTTGGTGGCTGTAAAGGTGAAGTAGAGGCAGAACAAAAATATCTTTATGACACGGCAAAAGGCTTAGGACGAGTTGTGGCAAAAGATTTGTTAGACGTTGTGATTAAAACAAGAGAAGAAAAAGAAAAAGAACTTAAAAAAAGTTTGAAAGATAATATGGATAAAGTTAAAAAACTGGAGAGAGATAGGGAAACACTTATCTCCAGCCTGAATTATTGGACTGCTAAAGCTGAACAAAGCACTGAAAAGAAAAACACAGTAAGTTCTTTGATCAAGGATTCTAATCAACGTTTAATATCTATTGAAAAAGAGATTGCTAATCTTAAAGCAAGAATATCTGTTGTTGAAGATAAAAAATCTAAATATGGAAAAATGGCTGAAG
Organism: Alphaproteobacteria bacterium; assembly: GCA_017557925.1. Taxonomy (GTDB): domain Bacteria; phylum Pseudomonadota; class Alphaproteobacteria; order RF32; family CAG-239; genus CAG-267. The sequence goes on from JAFYWO010000088.1 coordinate 3,689, forward strand.
ACAGTAAAGCTATGGCGGAAAAACAGATAGAAATGTTAAAACTTGAACAAGATTGTATTAAATCAGGTGAAGCCTTTTGTAAGTCTTGTAAAAATCATGATACTTGTGAAAGCGATGTTATTGTTAGTTGCAGTATAGATGACGTTTATTGTTTGGATAAAAACGGAGTTGCGTATGCTAAAAATAGCGTAGACAACGAAATAGACGAAAGTAAAATAGGACATAATGAAGCATTTATAAGCATTTCTTATGGTGAAAAAGAAAAAGATAATATTGATAAAGACATTAAAAGATTTAATGATTATATTAAGGGAATACAAGAAAAAATTAAAACAAAAGAAAGCGAAATTAAAGCCGCTAAAGAAAAGTTAGCTGATGAATACGTTTCTAAATCTGAAGAAACGCAAACAGCAATAGAAGATGAAAATAAAAAATATGAAGCATTTGTAGAAAAAGAACATAGGATGCTCGGTAAAGAAAAATGTAGCGGTTGGCCTTTCAAAAGTTGTAAACAATTTAAAGGTGATGATGGTTTGGAGAAAACTATAACCGAAGTTTTGGATGATAGTAAAAAAAGCGTAAAAGATTATGCAGTAGCAAAAATTAACGAAACTTGGTTTAGTGAGGCCGGATTATCTGCTGTTGTATCTGATTTATCTGCTTTAGGTATTCCTGAATACATAAATGTAGCTGATACATTAGATTTGGGAATGGGTGTAAGTATTGGTCCCAAAGTATATGCAATAAAAGATCTTGTTATTGCTGTTAAAGATGTAATTGTTGATGTTGCATCTACTCAAATTCAAGTAAACATCAAAAAAGCAGATGAGATTATGACTAAAGAGTTGGATGCTGCTATAGAAGAAGTTAACGATTGGTCAGGTAAAAAACTTTGTCTACCCGGCGAAGGTGAAAGTGAAATAAGTCCTGATTGCAAGGATAATCAAAATATTGCAAATGATAGTTATAATTATATGAAATTAGAGAACTACAAAGAAGTTAGTGGCTCAATAACTTCAGGACATAATAGTTTGCTTGATAAATTAATAAAACCGGAAGACGATATACTTAATAGAGCCGGTATTAAACTAAAAGAAGTATTTGGTATTCCAGATGGTTTGGGAATTGATGAAGAATACTTTGTGGCATTACCTGCAAGAGGTGTTAAAAAAGGCGAAACATCAACATGTAAATATGATACTGATGACAGTAAAGACAATGATGGATGTGATTACATGTCACCCCGTGTTCCGCTGGCTGTAACACCGCCACTCAGAGAAGTATTCTACTTTAGCTCACTAGACCACGATGATATTCCATCATTAGGTAAAAAAGGTGTAGGTGATGATGAAGTAGTTAAAAATCCTTCAATAGCAAATCTTTTGGAACAAAAATATCCGGAAGAAGGGTTTGAATATTTACCGGAAGTATGGCGCTATTTATTGGCAAGACCAAATATGCGAGATGATGGAAAATATCAACAAACATTTATTGAAAGAGGATATAAACAAGAGGAAATAGTAGATTATATAGCTTCTTTTGATAATAATGAGGTAAATGCAACATTAAGCCGTGGTGGCATTTATCCTTGTAAATTATCCAGTGTTGGTGTAGATACTGTAGGTCATAAGGAGGTGGAAAATGTAGAATTAGGTTCACGTTCCAATATCCCCGGTGGTGTTGCTGTTATTCAATGTAAAGAAGTTGCAAAATACGGAAAAAAACTCCAACATTTGTTAGCAGATTTTAAAAGTAAGAATAATCCTGCTGTTAGAGATTTTAAAGCAAGTAAAGGTGAAAAAATTTACAAAGAACAAAGTGAATTAGCTCAATTCTTGCAAAAAGACGGTAATAAGAAATTAAGATATAGAGATTTGCTACGTTCAACATTTGCTTTATTAAAGGGTGAGGATAAAGCAGAAAACAACAATGATTTTACTCGTCAAATAGCAGAAACCATATCATTTAAGCGTAATGTGATGGGCTCTTTCTTAGAAAATGTAAACGCAGAGTTTAATATGAGAAAGACTAAGAATAATGCGGAAGAAGATGTGAAAAAGACTTTAACTTCTCTTTGTGAACAAATTCACCAAAATGGATTAGTTGCAAATACCAATGAAACAGGTTTGGAAGGAGAAGAAAAAACTAATGCCTGCGTCAATAATATTATGAACGGTGAAGGTTTAGCTTCATCTTCTTCAGATGATGTATATATTCCAGACGATAAAAGCAAAGATAAAACATATTACGATACTTTATTTAACTTGTTTGATAGCGAGAAAAATAAAAAATTAGACGATGCTGAAAAATTGCTTGCAAACATAGAAAAAGCTTATTCTGATAAAGAATTAGAAAAAATAAATGAGCGTATAAATGAGATTGAGGATTTAATAAAAGCTTTCAAAGGTGATGCCGATGAAGTAATTTATCTAAAGCCGGGAGATAATGAAACAACAGTAGGCAAAACAGCCATAGACGGGGCTAATATTCAACGAGAAATGGAATTGCTTAAAGTTGAAGAAGCTATATTGTCTATGGATAATCAGTCAAGGAATGTGGCATATTGCCCTGTATATTAAAAGGAGTAAATAAAACAAATGGCCACATTAGAAAATCAAAAAGTTTTACGCCTTAGCGCAAAAAACAAAAAAACAGATGAGCCTAAATTTATAACAGAAGATGTTGTAGAGGTTAAACGAGCTAAGCTCATATATTATAAATGGATATGTAGACTTATGCAACTTCTTGCAACACTATCCCTTATAACCGGGGTTGCTACAACTCTTGTTATAATGAAATTAGCTCCTGAAATATTGATTGATCCGCAGATATTTGTTCATATGTCAGATTCGCAGTCTATAGTAAAGCGAGAATATGTTAACAGACGTATGGAATCTCGTGAAAAAATGATGGTCAATTTTATTAAGCAATATGTTGAATTGAGAAATTCATATATACAAGATGAAAAAGAAATGATAAATAGATGGAAATGGGGCGGTTTGGTTTCTTATCTGTCTACTTATAAAGTTTATAAAATATTTGAAGAAGAATATCCTAAAACTCAAGCAGAATTGGATGCTATTAAAGCGAGTCGCTCTGTTGAGATTTTGAGCGTGGAAAGAACCGGAGGAAAGAACTCTAATACTTGGAAAGTGGAGTTTAAGACTTATGATTATACATATATTGAACACGCTCTAGGCAGAAAAAAAAGTATAGAACCTATTGTTAAGGAAAAATATTGGACTGCAAACGTCAGGGGATATATAGATTCTACAAGAAGAACGTCTTTTCGTAGGTTAATTAACCCTCTTGGATTTGTAATATACAGTTATTTTCAAAGTGAAATAGAAGTTTAAAAAAAAATTAAGTAATTACATGTTACTCTACCTGTGAATGACTTAGCCTGTTGATAAGTTATAACTAAATCATTTTCTAGTTAGACTTTTAAAATTAAAAGTTTTAATTATAGAAAGAGACATTTTGCGAGGAGTATTATGTATAAAGTATTGATATTAGTTTTTCTTGTGTTTGGATTGGCTGCTTGTAGACTTATAGGCAGTTATTATGAGCCTGAACCTGTAGGTATAGGTAAAGATGTTTATGAGTTAAAGCTCTCACCATGTGCTTGCATAGAGGTTGAACTTCCCAAGACATTGCCTGATTGGTTTAAGGTTTCTGTTTAGTTTGTAAAGGGTTCTAAATGGTTGAGCAAATATCTTCAGATAATACAAAGAAATTGCTTCTAGAAGGAGATAAGGTTAGAGCTAATGAGCCAAGACCTATAAGGAGGTCTAAGGTAAACTCAGATGTTGTTGTAGAAAATGCAACAGAAAAACGTTATCTTTGGACAGCACGTGCGTTTGCAGTAATATTCGCAATCAGTATGTGTTGCAATTTTATTTTGATTTACGTGATATTTGCGATTACTCCACTTTATAGAGTTGCACCTTATTTGATGAGTTTTGCAGATAAAGGTGAACAAATTTATACTATCATTCCTGTTAATAATATTTATGAACAAAAATATTTAACCGAGATTTTTGTTCGTGAGTATATTCTTTTGCGTAATACATTTGTAAATGATATTGATGAAATGGAAAAGAGGTGGGGACCTGATAGTGTGCTAAGAGAGATGTCTTCTCCGGGCGCTTATGATAAATTTTATAATGAAGTAGCTAAACCGACTATTGAAAAAATCAGTCAGTATAACATAACTCGTAACATAAAAATAGCTTCTGTGACAGAAGTAGGTGGAGAACAAGGTGAGCCTTGGTGGCAAGTTGAATTTCGTATGGAAGATATGGCGCCATCTTTGGAAACACCAAGAGTTAGTGTTTGGGTGGCTTCATTAAAGATTAAATATAGAGCAAAAAAGGTAAAATTTGGTGAGCGTTTGAAAAATCCTTTGGGTTTTACAGTGCTTGATTACAGACAAGTAAAGCGTGAAACAAATTAAATAAAATAAGGTTTAAGGTGTGCGTTATGGTTAAAGTAAATAATATTCTATCAATATTCGTTCTAACAATGTTATTTAGTGCTAGTTCATTGGCGCAAGTGACAAAGAGTAATCTTGACCAAAATGCAGACCAAACACAAGGTAATTATGCTGCCACTAATCTTAATTATTTGGGTGGAGTTGGCTCACTTGGTATGATACAAAATGCGTGGAAAGATCCGTTGCAAAATATGGGTGAAGGGCAGTTAAAACCAGGGTACTCAAAGTATTATTGGACACCGGATTTGGTACTTCCGGTTAGAGTTAGAGAGGGGATGTATACTTTGATAAATTTTCCTAGTTGGGAAGTTATAGAAAATGTATATTTAGGAGATGGTGTTTCTTTCACGGCGCAAATACAAGGACCTTCAAGCTTGATGGTTTATCCTGATTCTTCACAATTTGTAGGTGTAGATACTAATATGATTGTTTTTGGTCGTTCCGGAAATAAGTATGTTTTTTACGTTCAAAGTGAAACCGTAAATACAGATAGAATTACCAATGCAATAATTGATATTGAAGTGGTAAACAAAAATAGTTCTAAAAATTCAGCATACCCTCAGGGGGGAACAGGATATATTGGCGGTAAAACAAATTCTTCAGGTGATGGGGGTGTTGATTCTACATATACAAGAGATTTGCAAAAAGAAGATTGGATTGAAAGAATACCTGTTGACCCTACACAATTCCGTTTTGATATAGAAGTATATGTTCCAAATCCTGATGATATAATTATAGCACCGGAAAGAGTTTGGAGAGATAATATTTTTACATATATAGATTTAGGAGAAAAGGCTTTAACAGCAGTTCAACGTCCTATTGTAACACTTATTGTGGAGAGATCTGAAACTCCTGTTGGGTTTAGAGCCGCTGGACCTAATAATCGTTTGATTGTTGTTGAAGGTATGGGGGATATGGTATTGCGTTCCGGTAAGAGAATTGTTTGCTTAAAACTTAGAAGAGCCGATTCTGATGGTTTGGAAAATACTGTATATGCAAAAACAAATGATTGGGATTTACAAAATGCACATGCTTCCAGACCTACAGAGGTTAATGAAGTGAATAGTAATGTTGAAGATGTTTATTCTTCATCGGCAAATAATGCAAGTGATGATAAGAAAAGTTTCTTTGATTTTAGTTCGTTTTTCTCTTCTTCAAAACAAGAAGGAAATACTTCATCTGGCAATGATATTAACATAAATGTAAATTCAGAATCAGTATCCGGCAATGTTAGTGGGGGATTGAATGTAAATTCTGGTAATATAAATTCTAAAGATATAAGTTCCAGAAAATTTACTATAGATTCTATTCCGTTAGCAACCCCAGTTGTCAGCAAAAAAGACTTAACATCTGATGAAAATGCTTTAGAAGGTGAAGTTAATATAAAAGTTGGAAAGGAAGAAGATATTATTCCTGAATACAAAAATCAAGATTTGGATATTGTAGATAGTGTAGATGCTACTTCTTCAAAAATCAGCCAAGCTGAAACACTTGGTAATTCTTCTAATAATTCCAGTCCTATTCTTATATCTTCTCAAGAAACATTAAGTCCTGAACTTAAAGCAAAAACAGAGGCTTTGTTAGATGAATTTAGGAACTCTAAAGTCTATGAAAATCAAAGAGATACAGGGATATCTATTGAGCTTGGAACCGATGAAAATGTTAATAATTTAGAGAAATTATGGGATGAAATTTCAAAGCGCCATTCTGCAACAATTGGTAAGTATCAACCTTTTTATTCAGTTGATACATCCGCAGATGGACAAGGAAAAGAAATATTCCATCTAAGAGTAGGTCCTGTAGAGAGCTTAGAAGATGGTGATAATGTATGTAGCCAATTAGGGCGAAATGGAATTTTTTGTAGCGTGGTAAGGTTTCAATGAGCGATACTCGTTTTGAAGAATATGAAAAGAAAACCCGTGTAATAATTCTTGTAATAGGATTTATTGCTTTCCTATCGTTTATCTTTGGAATAGTTGTTTTATCAATAGAAGAACCTCCTTATAATCCGGAAACATCAAATCCGACTTATACTTTAGATGAAAGTAGTGTTCCTGATGATTATACACACGAACAACTGCCTATAATTCAGGTTGAGAATGATTTGTTTGGAGAACCTCAAAAAGCTATTACTCTAACACCAACAGAAATAAACATGCGTCAGTTTGTCTTAAATGTTGATGTTAGAAATCAAAATATTTTGACTATAGGAACAAATGGAACAGAGAGTATCTTTATTGAAAAAGTTGAGTTAGTAAAAGTTGATTTTAGTGATCACGATTCTGATGGTTTTGATATAAGAGAAAAAGCTTGTCAAAATGTTACATTAAGAGGCTCTGAACACTGTGAAGTTGAAATATATTGGTCACCGAGTTTTCCGGGGAATGTTCAAAACAACATAAAGGTAACATGGTATGAAACAAGATTAGGGCCTTCTAATGCTAAGTCAGAATTTATAAGTGTAAGAGGAAGCGCTATATATAAAGATGATTCTCAAAAAAATTGTTCACCCGGAGAAGATTGTATATCTTCAATAGACAGTTTAGCCGGTCATAGGTTAGCAATAGGACCTAATGGCGAAATTATAGGATATATTGATGAAAATGGTCTTGTTTATGATGCAAATGGAAATCATATCGGACGAGTAAATGAAGATGGAATGGTTGTTGATAAAGACGGAAACATCATCGGTGTTGCTCAAAACTTACGTTTAGCTTATGATAAAGATGGAAATCTAATTGGTTTTGTAAAAACAGATGGAACTGTTGTAGATTTAAAAGGAAATGTTATCGGTAAGGCTATGCCGGATGGAACTATTGTTGATTTAGAAGGAAATGTTATAGGTAAAGCAATAGAAGCCGGATTTGTTTATGATTCAAATGGCAAAATAATAGGTCGTGTAAAACCTGATGGAACAGTAGTTGATATTAATGATCCAACGAAAATAATAGGTCGCTTAAACGAAAATGGTGAAGCAGAGGACGCTAATGGAAATATAATTGGTAAAGTAACATCTGTCGGTAATATCGTTGTTGATGAAAACGGTAATGTAATTGGTGTTGTAATGCCGGATAACAGTGTTGTAGATAAAGATGGTAATGTAATCGGATATGTTGATGAAAATGGTAACGTATACAGAACGATTGATGAAAAAATCGGTGCTAATGGCGAAAGTAGAAAAATAGTTTATGATAATAACGGTAAAGCAATAGGTTATATTGATGAAAATGGTAAAATTGTTAAATTTGATGATTTAGATTCCAAAGGTCATATTATTGGAAAATTAGGTGAGGAAGTTAAGATAGCTTATGATGCAAACGGTAATCCTATAGGCTATGTTGATGAAAATGGTAATGTTAGGGATTTTAATGGAAACATCATAGGTAAAGTTGATGAAAACGGTAATATAGTAAACGATAAAGGTGAGATTATAGGAGTAGTGGGTGACTATGCAAAGTTAGCTTATGATGAAAATGGTAATATTATTGGTTTAGCAGATAAAGATGGTGTTGTTAGAGATTTTAACGGCAATATCATCGGTGTTGCAGACAAAGATGGTAATATAATAGCTAAAGATTCTAAAAAAGGAGAAATTATTGGTAAAGTAGGTAAGTCCAAAAGATTAGCTTATGATGCAAACGGTAATGTTATAGGTTATGTTGATGAAGATGGAGTTGTAAGAGATTTTAAAGGCAATGTTATTGGAAAGTTAGATAAAGATGGTAATATTGTAAATGATAAAGGAGAAATTATAGGAAAAGCCGGAGCATATTCCAAGTTGGCATTGGATAAAGATGGTAATGTAATAGGTTATGTGGATGAAAATGGTAACGTATACGATCATAATGGTAAAAAAATAGGCTATGTTGATGAAAATGGTAATATTATAAGCATTGATGATGAAGGTTCTAAAAACGAAAAAAGACGTTTGGCTATAGGGGCAAACGGGGAAGTTATAGGTTATATTGATGAAGATGGTAATGTTATAGATTTTGATGGTAATATTATTGGTAAGTTGAATGAAAATGGAGAAATTATTGATAAAAACGGTCAAAAAATAGGAACAGCCGGAGATTATGCGCTTTTAGCCTATGATGAAAACGGTAATGTGATCGGTTATGTTGATGAAAAAGGCCGAGTAATAGGTAAAGATGGCCAAATAAAAGGCTTTCTTGATAAAGATAATAATGTAATAGGTACTAACGGAAAAATTATCGGTAAAGCTGGCACATCTCGCAATCTTGCATTAGATAAAAATGGCAAAGTTATAGGATATGTTGAAAAAGACGGTTCCGTAAAAGATTTTAAAGGCAATGTTATCGGGCATAAAGATGATTCAGGTAATATTGTTGATAATAATGGTAAAATTATCGGTAAAGTTGGCGGAATCAAAGATTTGGCAATAAATAGTGATGGCGATATAATTGGCTATATTGATGAAAACGGACGTGTTATTGATGAGAATGGAAAAAATATAGGTGTTGTAGATAATAAAGGTAATATTATTGCTTCAAGCGGTGAACAAATAGGTAGCGCAGCATCTCAAAGAAAGTTAGCTTATGACAGTAATGGTAATATTATCGGATATATTGAACCTGATGGAACAGTAAAAGATTTTAATGGAAATTTAATCGGAAAAACAAGAGAAGACGGAACTATTATAGATAAAAGAGGACGTTTAATAGGAAATGCCGGAGATTTTAATAAGGTAGCTCTTGATAAAGACGGAAACGTTATAGGATATATAAATGATAAAAAACAGGTTATAGGCGAAGAAGGTAAAATTATCGGTTTTGTAAATGAGAAAGGTGAAGTTGTAAAAGCTGGAGAAAAAGTTATCGGTAAAACCTGTATTCAACGCAAAATCGTTCGTAATGACAAAGGAGAAATTATTGGTTTTGTTGATAGCCAAGATGTTGTAAAAGATTTTAACGGAAAAATAATAGGTTCAAAGCAAAACAAAAATGTATTAGATAGCAGAGGTCTTTTATTAGGAGAGGTAAAAGAGGAATATAATATAGTTATTGATAATAGCGGAAAGGCAATCGGCTATGTTGATGATATAGAATATGTTTATACTAATGGCAGAAAAATTGTTGGCGTTGTTGATAAAAAAGGTAATGTCTTAGCATCAAAAAATAAGTCTATAGGAAAACTTTCTTCAGATAAAAAAACTATTTTAGATAATGAAAATAAAACAATCGGTAATCTTGCAAACAATAACATAGTCTATAATGAAGATAAAATAATAGGTTATTTAGGGCAAAATAATGAAGTTATAGGCGTAGGTGAGAAAATTTGTTCTTCTTGTAAAATGGCTTTGATAGCATATGACTTAAACGGCAATGTTTTAGGATATGTAAATGAAAAAGGTCAGGTTATAGATGAAAACGGGAATGTTGTGGGCTATGCTGATAAAGATGGTAATGTGATAAACGATAAAGGCGAAGTAATCGGAAAAGTAGGTGATGCTAAAACATTAGCTTTTGATGAAAATAATAATGTAATAGGTTATGTTGATGAAAATGGAGCTGTTAAAAATCTTAAAGGTGATGTTATCGGTTATGTTCAAGAAAATGGTGACATTCTAAATAATACTAACGAAGTTATAGGAAAAGCTTCAAAGATGGGGAGTTTAGCATTTGATAAAGACGGTAATATAATCGGATTTGTAGATGAAAATGGTAATGTTTATGATTTTAATGGTAATCTTATAGGCAAGGCAAATGAAGATGGAACTATTACTGACAGTTATGGTAGAGTTATAGGTAAAGTTGGCAAAAACACAGAGCTTGCTGTAGACGAAAATGGAAATGTTATCGGTTATATAGAAGACGGTAAAGTATACAAAGAAAACGGAGAGTTAATAGGTTTTGTTGATGAGTATGGTAATATTGTAGGGTTGACTGGTGAAGTTATGGGCAAGGCTGATGTTACAAGACGTCTTGCTTATGATAAAAATGGAAATGTTATCGGTTATATTGATGAAGAAGGAAATGTTAAGGATTTTAATGGTAATTTGATTGGCTATTTAGGGGAAGATGGTATAATTCATGACATTAATGGTAACACCATAGGATATGCAGGTGATTATGCTAAAGTTGTTGTAGATGAAAATGGAAATATTGTAGGTTATGTAGATAAAGATGGAAGGGTTATTGGTAATAACAACAAAGTTATAGGTGTTGTAGGAGAGGATGGTTATGTGTATGGAACAGATGGTGAAATTATTGGGCAACTACAAAATAAAGTAGAAGAAGAGCTTAATGTTGTTGAGTTAGCATCTGTATTAAATGAAAGCGGTGAAATAATAGGTTATGTTGACCCAAACGGCATAGTAAAAGATTTGGAAGGTAATGTAATAGGTTCTGCAAGAGAAGATGGAACAGTTGTAAAC
>JAFYWO010000089.1 GCA_017557925.1 Alphaproteobacteria bacterium
AATGGTTATTGTGCCGGAGTTATCTAAGGAAGCTTCTTTTTCTAAATAAATACCTTCACCTTTTGATGAATTTGTTATGTTTATATTTCCGCTATTAGATACAGAGGCTTTTTCTTTAGCATATATACCACGAGCATTTTTATTATCAGCTAATGTTATTGTTCCCATATTGTTTAAAAAAGCGCCTTCTTCTAAATATACGCCGGTAGCATCTGAGGCATTTGATATGTTGATTATACCGCTATTTTCTACATCAGCTTGTCCTTGGGCATAAATACCATAGATTGTTCCTTGTTGTTTACCTTTAGTGGTGTAGGTGGTATTTGTTTTTGGGTCTGTATAATCTTGGCGTTGGAGATTAAGCAGTCCGGAATTTTGGATATTAGTGTGTCTTTCTCCATAAATACCATAAACAGTTCCTTTATTTAAGGAATTTATGTTTATTTCTCCTGAATTTTCTATATGATTAAATTGTCCGCCACGAAGACCTGTTGCTGAGCCTTTGCCTAAGTTTACAATGTTTATAGTTGATTTTACACTTGTTTGTGTGCCATCTTCTCTTTTATTTCCTTCAAAAGAAATATTAGCGATTTTACCTATGGCATCAGCTTCAGGCATATACATACCATAAACTTCACCTTTTCCTTTATTAAAAATGTTTATATTTCCGACAATATTTGAGATACTTGGCCCATTATGTGCACCATAAAATAGGGCATTATAAAGTTGTTGTCCGCCATACATGCCATAGACGTTTCCGTTGCCGGAGTTTTTAATATTAATGTTTCCTTCTACGTCGTCGTTATATGTTCCGGCGGCATTGATTGCAAACCACTGTTCTATATGGTCATTTACGGTTTCTTTTATGTCTTTTTGAACGTGTACACCATAAATATTTCCGTTACCGAAAGATTCTATATTGATGTTGCCTTTAGCATATTTTCCGGCATCAAATTGGTGAGAATGTGAGTTCATAATAGCCATATAAGCACCAATACCGGTAATATCTCCGTTGGCCTTTATGTTAATTTCACCATAAGATGAAGCTTTTCCTCTTGAGGCATTATTATATGCACGGTCATCAGAGAAAACACCGTATGTGGCACTGCCACCGTCGTTATATATGTTGATTATACCTGTAGCTGTAGCTTCATCTGCCGCATAGGCATTTGCTGCTTCATATTGGTTTTGAGCATCTAATATTCTGGAATAAACACCATATACGCTACCTGTTCCGTGGTTGGTTATATTGATTTTTCCTGTTCCGTTTGGTTTTGTGTTTATCTCATCTTTGCTCTTATCTCTAAAGCCATCAACAAAAGAGTTCATTGTTTTTGACTCACCATATAGAGCAATAACTCTGCCATAACCTTTATTAAGAATATTTATTTCTTTGTAGTCATCGGGATGAATGTAGGCAGAAAATAAATTGTAAACTTCGTTTGTTGTTGATAATACACCGAAAACGTCTTTGTTTGTATCTATATTTTCTATATTTATGTTTGTAGTTGGTGCGTGAATGTTATCGTCAATGTCTTCTACATTATCAGATTTTTCTTCATCTTTTAAGCAAGAATTTCCGACAAGGTGGTATCCTTCTTTGCAGGTAATTTTTTGGCATTTGCCATTTACTTTCTCTTCTCCTTCAAGACATTTTGTTGAGGTATTTATTGGAACACACTCTCCATTTAGTAAACCATAATTTTCAGGGCAGGTAAAGGGCGGCTCTTCAGGTTCGGTTTCTTCGTTGTTATCATTGGAAGAACTACCGCCTCCACCTCCGCCACCACCTGACAATGCAAGAGCAGCTCCACCGGCAACAAGTAATCCGACACCGATGCTAGATGAATTTAAACTTGGTGATGTTACTTTAGTTTGTTCAGGAGTTTTTTTAGGGGGGGTATTTATTTGCTTGTCAGATGTTTTGTCGGAGTATTTTTTAGTGCAATGATGTGAAGTATTGGCGCCCAGTTCTTTTATTTTTTTGTATGTAGCAAAATCGTTTTTGCTTAGAGCTATGCAAAGGGCAGTTTGGCCATTGGGTCCGGGGGCATCAATATTATAGCCTCGGTTTAAAAATTTTTTGACAGAGCTTATGTTGTTTGCTTTTACGTTGTTGTATATATATTCTGCAAAAGTTAAAGCTTTTGCTTGTGTGGTAAAGCCTATTGTTATTATCAGTGTAAATGTGAAAAGAAGTTTTTTTATAGTCATAACCCAATATCCTATCCATTACAGTTTTGACTATCTTAACATAAGAGGGTTAATTTTTTTTTAAGAATTTAGTTTAATTAAATAAAAAAAGGAACCGAAAATCGGTTCCTTTTAGTTAGTTTAGAAAGAGTTATTCCTCTTTCTTTTCGGTCTTTTCAGCACCGGTAATCTTATCAAGGATTGCCTGGCCAGCTTCTGTGCCCTTAAAGGCTTCAAGCATAGAGCCAAGTGCCTGACCACCTGATGCAGAGAACAAGTCCATTACAGACTTAACGCCGGTTTCAATGTTATTGCCGGCATTGGCAATAATCTTAATCTGAGCGTTACCCAAGTTCTTAGCCTGCTCAATACCGATTGCCTGACCAGCCTCAACCTTCTTGATTTCAATAAGGTAGCTTTGGTAGCCCTTATTGTCACCAATTGACTTCGCAAGAACAATCTGTGGTTGAACTTCCGCAAGACCGGTCTTTTCCTTAGCGGTTGCTTCCGCAAGACCCTTGGCCTCGATTGCTTTCGCAATGTTCTGCTCTTTGATGAGCTCAGCTTCAGCATCCTTAGTTTTGATGGTATACTGAGCATCTGCTTCGTGCTGAGCGGCCTTTTTCTGCTCTTCAGCAACGACTACCTTTGCTTCAGCCTCAATCTTCTGACGTTCACGAGAAGCATTGGCATCAATGATTGTGCGTTCCTTGTCAATGTTTGCACGCTGAACGGTCTCAACCTGAAGGACAGCCATTTCCTTTTCCTTGGTTGTTTTGGCTTGTTCCTGAATCTCTTGCTGAGACTTTTCTTGAGCAATACCTACGGCTTTTTCACGCTCTGCACGACGTTTTCCGACAGTTTCTTGCTTTTCTTCTTCCTTCATCTCAATGGACTGAGAAGCGGAGATTTCTGCCTCCTTCGCTTCCTTGTTGTTTTTGGCAACTTCCATACGGCTTTCCATATCAATGAAAGATTTCTTCTTCTCCATAATGTTGGAGATAACCTGTTCACCGTCTTTGTCACGAACGTCCATGAGCTCAATGCTCTTAACTGGAACAATACCCCATTCTTTGAGGTTTTCTGAAACCTCTTTGGTGAATTGTTCTCCGTAACGGGAGCGCTGAATCATGATTTCGTCCAATGTATCGTTAGCCAAAATTGAACGAACGGAAGACTGAACAATCTTAATAAGATGTTCTTCCAAAGTTGCGTTGTCTTCAATACGAGAAGCAGCCTGTTTGTAGTCTGCAATACGGAAGAAAGCTGTTACATCTACCACAAACGGAAGCTTATCTTTGTCGTATGCTTCATATTTTTCCAAATCAACCGAAAAGTTGTGAAGAGGAAGTCTTTGAACTTCTACACCCCAGATAGGCATCCAACTTGGTATCTCGTAATATACATTACCAGATGTTTCGTCCGCTTGAGTTTGTTCGCCTGAGGCAGCATTGGTTACGGGCTTGATTGAGCCGTAAATGTCTGTCACCTTATTTCGACGGACAACATGCACTTCTGACGGTTTCACTACTCGGCGCTTTGAAAGCAACCAACAGATAATAGAAATAACAACTACTACTGCAACTCCTAGAGCTACATACAAAAAGATGCTGTTAGCATCAACGTTTAAATTTCCCATAAAAATAAAAACAATTTTTAGTTAATAAATATAAGTTATCGGTAGTTATTATATATAAAAAAATATCTTTTGTCAATATGTCCATTTAAAATTTTTAAAAAAAGTAATTTTTTTTGAATTTGCTATTGCAGAGCTAAAAACTGCTCCCTATATAAGGTATCAGAAATGATTTTTTTAACGTAATGTAAGGAATTAAAGATGAGCAATAAAGTTTTAGGTATTGACCTTGGAACAACAAACTCTTGCTTTGCAATTATGGAAGGCGGAGAAGCAAAAGTTTTAGAAAACTCTGAAGGAGCAAGAACAACTCCTTCTATGGTGGCTTTTACAGATAGTGACAGATTGGTTGGTTATCCTGCTAAACGTCAAGCAGTTACAAACCCTGAAAATACATTGTTTGCTATTAAGCGTTTAATCGGTCGCAGATACAATTCTGCGGAAGTGGCTAAAGATAAGTCAACATCTCCTTTCAAGATTGTTGAAGGTGATAATGGAGATGCTTGGGTTGATGTTAAAGGAACAAAATATGCTCCTTCTCAAATTTCTGCCATAGTATTGCAAAAAATTAAAGAATTTGCTGAAAGTTATTTGGGTGAAAAAATTGAAAAAGCAGTAATTACTGTTCCTGCTTATTTTAATGATAGCCAAAGACAAGCTACAAAAGATGCAGGTAAAATTGCAGGTTTGGAAGTTTTGCGTATTATCAACGAGCCAACTGCTGCAGCTCTTGCTTATGGTATGGATAAAAAAGCAACAGGAACTATTGCTGTGTATGACCTTGGTGGTGGTACGTTTGATATTTCTATTTTGGAAATCGGTGATGGTGTGTTTGAAGTAAAATCTACAAATGGTGATACATTTTTGGGTGGTGAAGACTTTGACCAACGTTTGGTAAATTATTTGGCTGATGAATTTAAGAAAGAAAATAATATTGACCTTAAAGCAGACAGACTTGCTCTTCAAAGATTAAAAGAAGCTGCTGAAAAGGCTAAGATTGAACTTTCTTCTACTACACAAACAGAAGTTAATCTACCATTTATTACTGCAGATATGAGCACAGGTTCTCCAATTCCAAAGCACTTAAACATTAAACTTACTCGTGCTAAATTGGAAGCTATTGTTGAAGATTTGATTGAAAGAACAGTTGAACCTTGTAAAAAAGCTATGGCTGATGCCGGTATCAATCCAAGTGAAATCAGCGAAGTTATTTTGGTTGGCGGTATGACTCGTATGCCAAAAGTTCAAGAAAAAGTAAAAGAGATTTTCGGTAAAGAACCTCACAAAGGTGTTAACCCTGATGAAGTGGTTGCTGTTGGTGCTGCTATTCAAGGTGGTGTGTTGATGGGTGAAGTTAAAGACGTGTTGCTTTTAGACGTTACTCCACTTTCTTTGGGTATTGAAACTTTGGGTGGTGTATTTACTCGTTTGATTGATAGAAATACTACTATTCCAACTCGCAAATCTCAAGTGTTCTCAACAGCAGAAGACGGACAAACAGCGGTTACAATCAGAGTGTTCCAAGGTGAGCGTGAAATTGCTCAACATAACAAACTTTTAGGTCAGTTTGATTTAGTTGATATTCCACCGGCTCCTCGTGGCATGCCTCAAATTGAAGTTACATTTGATATTGACGCTAATGGTATTGTTAATGTTTCTGCAAAGGATAAGGCTACAAACAAAGAACAATCTATTCGTATCCAAGCAAGCGGTGGTTTGTCTGATGCTGATATTGAAAAGATGGTTAAAGATGCTGAAGCAAATGCAGAAGCAGATAAGAAGAAAAAAGAGCTTGTTGAAGCTCGTAACCAAGCTGAAGGTTTGATTCATACAACAGAAAAAACTTTGAAAGAAAATTCTGATAAGATTTCTTCTGCAGAAAAAGAAGCAATTGAAACTGCTGTTAGTGATTTGAAAGCAGTTTTGGAAAGCGAAGACGTTGAAGCAATTAAATCTAAATCTGATGCTTTGATGCAAGCTTCTTTGAAATTGGGTGAAGCTATGTATAAAGCTCAAGGTGCAGATATGGGTGCTCAAGGTCAAGCTCAAGGCGCTCCAGAAGCTGAAGCAAAAGACGAAAAAGTTGTTGATGCGGACTTTGAAGAAGTTAAATAATTATATATGACTTTAAATCAGGGGTGCAGGGAACTGCATCCCTTTTTTTTGTAATAAAGTGCATGAAAAAGGGCAATGACAGTCTTTTTTTTTAAGTGCTTAAATGATTTTGTTTTGTCTAAAATATTGTATGTTTTTTATTATATTAGCTTTTTGTGGTTTAGTGGGGAGGTATTATAAAAAAAATGATTTTTCTTGACGAAAAAAATACTTGAAAATAGTTTTTTTTATGTTATAATTTAGACGTAAAAGTAAGTCGTTATGTTGTATGTTTTTGTTGTATCTTTATGTTGTTTCTCATAAATTTAAGTTTTATCTTAAATAGATGTTGATTCAAGATAATAGGTATTTTAGACAACTGATTTGCTTATTGTTTAGAGTTAATTTTTTTTATTTATGTACTTGTTTCCAGTTGAGTTTAGTAGGGTTCATTCTTGCTTATCAGTTGGTAAACGTAAAACTTTTTATTTATGAAAAAAATGTTTTTTGTAGCAATGGCTACAATGATTTTTGCGTCTTGCGCAAAAGAGGAAATTGTAAGGGGTTACACAGGTGGTGATAGACCGGAAGAAATTCCGACATCGCTGAAGTATTCAAGTTTCTTGGATATGGATATGAGTGTAAATAATGATACTTGTGTATCATTATTGGCGTTTAGCCAAACCAGTAAGGTTTATGGAGAAAATGCTGAGGGCGAATTGGCCTTAGCAATATCTCTTAACCCAACTGCTTCAGCTAAAATAACTCTTGAAAAAGAGGTTATTGAGGTTGAAGAGTTTACAATCCCTGCTAGAGTTGACAATCAGCTGAACGTAAGTGAGGTTGATGTTGACACAGCCAAGAAGCAAAAAAACCAGAATTTGAATGCACAAGATGCATTTTCTGATGGTCAATTGTCAAACATCACATCCGAATGGATGTGGCAGTACATTGAAGGGCAAGGTTCTTCAATAGATGCAGCTCATGTTGAGCTTACCGACGTGTCTTTTGTTTCTGCCAAGATGGAGGAAACAGAAGATGAGAACATTAAAAAAGTTATTTTGAATTATACTATCTCTTACAAGAGAACGGATGATACAAAAAACTTTGAGGTGTCTATGTCACCTTATTACTTCCAGAAAGTAAAGGCTACAGAGCCTGAAAAGCCGGAAGTAAATGTTCCAGGTGTTCCATACTTCATTTGTGACACCATAATGAGCATCAAGAACGATGCTCAGAGATGTAAATTCATTGTTTATCAGATTACTCCAAATTCATTGGAGCCTGCTGATACAGTGAAGGTAGCTCAAAAAACACTTACTGTTGTGCAGATGGGTAAACCGGGAGATAACTCTCTTGATGTTTTCCAGTCAAGTACAACAAGTAATGTGCATGAGACAAGCCAAGCATCCTATAAGGATGGTTCAAGTGAAGTATTCTCTTGGCGTGAAAGTTGCGTTAAGCATCATTTCCGCGCAGAGTGGAATACCAACGGTTTGCAGGGTGTAGGTCATACAGATGACATTATGATCTATTCATCAACCGTAAAGGTTGCTGACCCTGAGAAAGGTTATGAGTTCAATTTCACTTTTGATGGCCAATTAGAGGTTGTTAAGAATGAGGTTGTAAACGAAAACCTTAGTCGTACCGGTTATCTTGGCACAAGATTTTTGACAATAGCAGGTTATTGCAACGGTCAAAAGTTTGCTGAGCACACTGGTAAGGTTGTTCTTACACAGCATCAGTAAGAATTAGCACCCCTCTTGGGGTGCTTTTTTTATTGTTTGTTTATAGCAAGAGAAATCCTTTATCCTAATATACGTCATCAATCCAGTTAAAAAATAATCAAGCTTATTCTTCTGGGCTTTCCATTTATGGATCACCACTGAGCTCCGCTTTTCGTGATGATGAGAGAGTCCACCTTATGATAAAGAAAAAGGCAAAAATTCCATCACTTTTTTGCAATAAACAAAAAAAGAGAGCAATCTCTTGCCCTCTTTTTCACTAAATTATGAAACGAAATTACATTTCAAAATCTGTAACACCATCATAAGCCAATTCATAAAGTTTTTTAATTTCTTTAATCAATGGATATCTTGGGTTAGAGCCGGTGCATTGGTCATCAAACGCAAGAGCCGGCAATGTTTCCATAGCTTTCTTAAAATCTTCTTCTGTGTATTCACCTTTGATTGCAAACCACTCTTTGATAGAAGAAGGAATACCGACTTTTTTCTTTAATTCTTCAATACCTTTGATAAGAGCAGATACTTTTTCATCATCTGTATTACCCTTAAAACCTAAAGATGCTGCATATTCAGCATACATAGCCTTTGCATTAGGAAATCTGTATTGAGGAAAAGCACATTGTTTTGTCGGCTTATCTGTTGCATTATAACGCACAACTTGTGAAATCAACAAAGCATTTGCTACACCATGAGGAATATTAAATGCTACACCAAGCTTATGCGCCATAGAGTGACAAACACCTAAAAAAGCATTTGCAAAAGCCATACCCGCTATAGTAGAAGCAGCATGCATTCTTTCTCTTGCATAAGCATCTGCTGTTGCGTAAGATGTTGGCAAATAATCAAATACCAAACGACCAGCTTCAACAGACAAACCTCTGGTATATTCTGTTGCCATAGCAGAAACATAAGACTCAATAGCGTGAGTAAACACATCAATACCCGAAGCAGCACATAAACCTTTTGGCATAGATTGAACAAGCTGACTGTCAACAATCGCCATATTAGGTGTTAAAGCATAATCAGCAATAGCATATTTTACACCTTCATTATCATCTGTAATAATAGAAAAAGGTGTAACTTCAGAACCTGTTCCCGATGTTGTCGGAATAGCTACCATATAAGCTTTCTTACCTAATTCCGGAAAATCAAAAATACGCTTACGAATATCCATAAATCTCATAGCTAAATCTTCAAATTTAAGTTCAGGATGTTCATACATCAACCACATAATTTTTGCCGCATCAATAGGAGAACCGCCACCTAATGCAATAATCACATCAGGTTCAAAAGAATATAAACCATCAATCGCCATATTAACTGTTGTCAAGTCAGGGTCAGGATGTACATCAGAAAATATCTTATAAGTAACACCTATTTCATCTAAAACATCAGTAACTCTTTTTGTGTATCCCAAATCAAACAATGCTTTATCTGTTACAATAAATGCTCTTTTTTTGCCTTTTAATTCCTTTAATGCCAATCCCAAACAACCAGGTTTAAAATAGATTTTTGGAGGTACTCTAAACCATAACATGTTTTCTTCACGTTTAGCAACACTCTTAATATTCATCAAATGTTTTACTCCTACATTTTCACTAACAGAGTTACCGCCCCAAGAACCGCAACCCAAAGTCAATGATGGTTCAAGCCTAAAGTTATAAATATCACCAATAGCACCTTGAGATGCCGGACAGTTAATCATTACACGTCCGGTAATCATCAAATGACCATAATATTTAATTCTATCATCATTTTGTTTATTGGTATACAAAACAGATGTATGACCACGTCCACCAAAAGACACCAATTCTTTAGCCTTATCAGCACCGGTTTCAAAATCTTTAGCTTCATACATTGCAAGCACAGGAGACAATTTTTCTGCAGAGAAAGGTTCTTCCGGACCTACTTTTGAACATTCGGCAATCAAAACTTTAGTTTCTTGAGCAACTTTAATACCAGCCATTTCTGCAATTTTATAAGCAGGTTGTCCAACAATTTGAGAGTTCAAATGTCCGTCAATCATTATCACTTTTGAAAGCTTACTTTTCTCTTTGGCATTCAATAAATATGCGCCTCGTTTAACAAATTCTTTTTTTACTTCTTCATATACTTTTTCAACCACAATAACAGATTGTTCAGAAGCACAAATCATACCATTATCAAAAGTCTTACTCATTAAAATGGAAGAAACAGCCATTTCAATATCTGCAGTTTCATCAATAAGGGCAGGCGTGTTACCTGCACCAACTCCGAGAGCCGGTTTACCGGAACTGTATGCAGATTTAACCATTCCCGGACCACCGGTAGCTAAAATCAAATCAGCTCCTTGCATTAAGCTTTGTGTTTTCAAGATGCTCGGTTCTTCAATCCAACCGATAATATCTTCAGGAGCGCCAGCTTTTACTGCTTCTTCCAAAATAATGCGTGCCGTTTCTATTGTGCATTTTTTTGCTCTCGGATGAGGTGAAAAGATAATGCCGTTACGAGTTTTTAATGCAATTAAGCACTTAAATATCGTTGTAGATGTAGGATTCGTTGTAGGAATAACACCTGCAATTACACCAACAGGCTCAGCAATTTTAATTAAACCGTTTTCTTTATCTTCATCAATTACACCACAAGTTTTAACATTTTTAAATTTATTGTAGATATACTCAGATGCAAAATGGTTTTTGATAACTTTATCTTCAACAATTCCCATACCTGTTTCATTTACAGCCATTTGAGCTAACGGAATTCTCAAAGAACTTAACTTCAAAGCTACACGTCTAAAAATATAATCAACTTGTTCTTGACTATATTCTGCAAATTTAACCTGAGCTTTAGAAACTTTGGAAATTAAAGTTTCAATATATTTTTTTTCTTCTTCTGCGGCTAATGCCTCTTTGTCCTCTTTCGCCATAATATTTTTTCTCCATAAAATTTACAACTATCGCTAACAATAATACAATACAAAAAATTAACAAGGTCTTTAAAACCATTTTAAAAACACTTAATATTTCGTATTGTTACGTTAAAAAATATAACCAAAGACTAGACATTATATATACAAGTTATTATTTTTATTATAAGTCTTATAATACCAATCAATCTTTTTTTTGATATTATCAATAATCATCTTTTCTTTTTTGTTTTCTAAATTTGCTTCTTTAACCTTAAGCATCAGTTCATCATATAAAACCAACCCGTCAATAAAGATTTTTCTGTTCATATAAGAAGACTGAGTAATCCCTTTAGGATTATATCTATAGTAATACTCTGCCCCTTTAACAAAACTTATCCTTTTGGCATTTAATGCAACAAGCGAACTAAACCACTCATCTTCAAAATGCAATTTTCTTTCTAAACAATAAATGTTGTATTTTTTCAAAAAACTTTTTTTGTATATTTTATCCCACTGTTGACCAACATTGCCAATCAAATATGATATATCTTCAGTAAACTCCACTCCTTTTGGCAAATAATCTTCCCCAAAAGTATTATTTATTTGTTTTCGATTATCGTCAAAGCGGATAAATTTTTCAATAACACTCACATCTGCATCATATTTTTTTGCACCTTCATATAACTTAAAAAAATAATTTTCATTTACAAAATCATCGCTGTCTACAAAACCTATATATTCACCTCTTGCCAATTTCAAACCCCTGTTTCTTGTCTTTCCAACTCCTTTATTTTCTTGGCTATAAACCCTAAATCTACCATCCTTTTTTTGAAACTTTTTTATAATCTCCAAAGAACTGTCCGTAGATCCGTCATCAATTATTATAAACTCTATTTCTTTTAACGTTTGTTTTTCTAAACTTCTCAAGCATTCATAGACATACTTCTCACTATTATAAACAGGAACAACAACGCTTACTTTTATTTTACTGCTAAAACTTAAATACCACCAAGTAGCAAAAATTCCCAACACTACAATTCCAAATATAATACAAATCTTTTTTATCAATACCTTACTCCTTGCTATTAAGCAAAACTAACATTTTTTCCTTAAAAAAATATTAGCACCTAATTATATTTTTTATACCCCAAAAACAAAAAAGCTATTGAGTTTTAATTGTGAACACTCTATATATAAAAAATGACTGATATTTATTATTTTTTTAACTTACAACGTTAGGATTTGTTAATTTATGAAAACATCAAAACAAATACTTTATTGGCTTATAGCTTTTGTTGCTTTAAGCATATTGCTAAACGGTTTTAATCCAGATACAAGACTTTTAAAAACGACTCCTATTGCCTTTTCAGATTTTATGAACAGTGCAGAAGAAGGTCTTGTTGATAGCGTAACCATCGTAGGTCACGACATTTCCGGAACATATACAAACGGCACACAATTTAAAACTTATGCTCCGTTTGACCCTAATATGGTAGAAACCTTACGCAAACAAGATATAAAAATAGTGGCAAAACCAATAGAAAATGCCGAAACCACATTTTGGGGTATTTTTATTTCTTGGTTCCCAATGCTTTTACTTGTTGGTGTATGGATATTTTTTATGCGCCAAGCAAACTCAGGCAATAACAAAGCTATGAGTTTCGGTAAATCTCGTGCCAAACTTGTAGAAAACTTAAAAAAGGTTACTTTCAAAGATGTTGCAGGAGCAGATGAAAGCAAGCAAGATTTAGAAGAAATAATAGACTTTTTAAAAGACCCGCAAAAATTCCAACGTCTTGGCGGTAAAATTCCAAAGGGTGTTTTATTGGTTGGTCCTCCGGGAACAGGTAAAACTTTACTAGCCAAAGCAGTTGCTGGTGAAGCAAACGTTCCTTTCTTTTCAATCTCTGGTTCTGACTTTGTTGAGATGTTTGTGGGCGTTGGTGCATCTCGTGTTCGTGATATGTTTGCCCAAGCCAAAAAAAATGCTCCTTGCCTACTTTTTATAGATGAGATTGATGCTGTTGGTCGCCATCGTGGCGCAGGCTTAGGTGGTGGTAATGATGAGAGAGAACAAACCTTAAACCAACTTTTGGTAGAAATGGATGGTTTTGATGCAAATGAAAATATCATTTTGATAGCAGCCACCAACAGACCTGATGTTTTGGATCCTGCTCTACTTCGTCCCGGTCGTTTTGACCGTCAGGTAACAGTAAACAATCCTGACGTTAAAGGACGAGAAGAAATCTTAAAAGTCCATACCAGAAAAGTTCCTCTTTCCAAAGATGTTAATTTAAGCGTTGTTGCACGAGGAACACCAGGTTTTTCAGGTGCAGACCTTGCCAATTTGGTAAACGAAGCCGCACTTTTGGCAGCTCGTAAAAACAAACTTAAAGTATCATCTTCAGACTTTGACCAAGCCAAAGACAAAGTCTTAATGGGTAATGAACGCAAATCTATGGCTATGGATGAAAAAGAAAAGCAATTAACCGCTTATCACGAAGCAGGACACGCTATTTGTTCTTTAAATGTAAAAGATACAGACCCGATACACAAAGCAACAATCATCCCAAGAGGTAGAGCTTTAGGTATGGTTCAACAACTTCCTGAAAAAGACAAATATTCCTACACTAGAGCACAAATGTTATCACGTTTAGCTATCCTTATGGGCGGAAGAGTTGCCGAAGAGCTTAAATTCGGTTATGATGCCGTTACTTCTGGTGCTTCATCAGACATTAACGCCGCCACAAATTTGGCTCGTGCAATGGTTACCGAATGGGGAATGAGTGATGCACTTGGCCCAATTCGTTATTCAGAAAATTCTAATGAGGTATTTTTGGGACGTTCTGTCACACAAAACCAAAATATGAGTGAAGAAACTGCTCGTTTGGTAGATGCGGAAATTAAACGTTTAGTTACAGATGGATACGAAGAAGCCAAAAAAATCTTAAACAAACACAAAAAAGATTGGGAAACTTTAGCTTCAGCTCTTATGGAATACGAAACTTTGACCGGAGATGAGATAAAAGACGTTATCGCCGGTAAAATAGTTGACAAGTCAAAAGATGCTCCCGTTCCTGAAGAAAAGAAAACAAAGTCTTCTGTTCCGGAACTTTAAAGTTTCAATTTCTTAGCCCAAAGGCAGGTAAATACCTGCCTTTTTTATTTTAGATGATTTGTTTAATTTTATATTTATATCAAGCAACAACACCGATTTAGAATTATAAAAAATATTGCTAAAAGCAAAAGTTTATGTTATAATGCTTAAAAATTATCTTTTAAGGAGCACATTATGGATACTCAAGAATTAAATACTCTTATTGGGCAGAAGATGATAGAGTTTATATTAGATGATAAGATGCCTGAAGACATAAAACTTAGTAGATTAGAATTCTTTTTAGATAAAGGTCCTGATGTTAATGCACAGATGTATGGAAAAAGCTTATTAACGCATACAAAAGAGAAGTTAAAAAATAAAAAATTTGAAGATTTGTTAGTTATTCAAGGTGCTAAAGAATGGGTAATTTCTGAAGAAGAAGCTTTAGAAATAGGTCGCCAATTTTGGACTTTTCTTGAACATTTAAAAAGTGCAGAGGAAATTAAAGAGCTTGTAATTAAAGGTGCTAATGTTAATGCGAAAAAATATGG
>JAFYWO010000090.1 GCA_017557925.1 Alphaproteobacteria bacterium
GGTGGAAGTAATGAAACAAGTTGTTTCGGTCCTGTTGTCAACCCTTGGAGTAAAGAAGCAAAATTAGTTGCAGGAGGTTCTTCAGGCGGTTCTGCTGCTGCAGTTAGCGCTAATATGTGTGCCGGTGC
This sequence comes from Alphaproteobacteria bacterium, assembly GCA_017557925.1. Classification (GTDB taxonomy): domain Bacteria; phylum Pseudomonadota; class Alphaproteobacteria; order RF32; family CAG-239; genus CAG-267. The sequence goes on from JAFYWO010000090.1 coordinate 129, forward strand.
AACAGGAACAGATACAGGTGGTTCTATACGTCAACCATCTGCATTTTGCGGTGTTACCGGTATAAAACCTACATACGGACGTTGCTCAAGATATGGAGTAATTGCTTTTGCATCTTCTCTTGACCAAGCCGGACCTATTTGTAAAGATGTTAGAGATTGTGCCATCATGTTAAACAGTATGGCAGGTTTTGATGAAAAAGATGCTACTTCTGCTCGTATTGACGTGCCTGATTTTGAAAGCTTTATCGGTCAAGATATCAAAGGTTTAAGAATCGGTATACCTAAAGAATACAGACCAGACGGACTTAATGAAGAAGTTAGAGAATATTGGGATAAATCTATTGTAATGATGAAAGAAAAAGGAGCTGAAATAATCAATATCAGTCTTCCTCATACAAAGTATGCGTTACCTTCTTATTATGTGATTGCTCCTGCTGAGGCTTCTTCTAATTTGGCAAGATATGATGGTATAAGGTATGGTAATCGTATAACCGGAAACAGTATGGAAGAACTTTATATCAACACCAGAACTGAAGGTTTTGGCAAAGAGGTAAAAAGAAGAATTTTAATTGGAACATACGTTCTTTCTGCTGGATTTTATGATGCTTATTATTTAAAAGCACAGAAAATAAGAAGATTGATTAAAAATGACTTTAATGAAGCATTCAAAAAATGTGATATTATTCTCACACCTACAAGTCCTATTGAGCCCTTTGCTATTGGCGATAAAAAAATGAACGAGAATCCTATAAATATGTATTTGAATGATGTTTTTACCGTTTCTGTTAATTTAGCAGGATTGCCTGCTATAAGTTTGCCTGTAGGATTATCTAAAAAGGGGCTTCCTTTCGGTATGCAATTTATTGGTAAGGCTTTTGATGAGGGAACATTATTTAAGGCTTCATATCAATTAGAGAACAGTGTGAATTTTAAGAGGATATAAAAATGGCAGAGTATATTTTAGAATCAGCTAACGGCGATAGATGGGAAATAATTTGCGGTCTTGAAATTCATTGCCAAATTATCTCTAAGTCAAAAATTTTCAGCGGTGCATCTACAAAGTTTGGTGAAGATGCAAACGAATGTGTTTCTTTTGTTGATGTTGCTATGCCTGGTATGTTACCTGTTCTTAACGAAGAATGTGTAAAACAAGCTATAAAAACCGGATTAGGACTTAATGCTAAAATAAATAAATACTCAGAATTTTCTCGTAAGAATTATTTTTATGCAGACCTTCCTCAAGGTTACCAAATTACTCAAGAAAAACACCCTTTAGTTGGAGAAGGAACTGTTTTTGTTGATTTGAGTGACGGCACAGTCAAGGAGATTGGTATTGAGAGAATACATATTGAGCAAGATACAGGAAAATCTATTCACGATATTGATCCTAAAAAAAGCTTTTTAGACTATAATCGTGCCGGTGTTGGGTTGATGGAAATAGTTACAAAGCCCGATTTCAGAACTCCGGAAGAAGCAGGTGCTTTTTTGAGAAAGCTTCGTTCTATCGTTAGGTATTTAGGCACTTGTGACGGCAATATGGAAGAAGGTTCTATGCGTTGTGATGCAAGTGTTTCTATTAGAAAAGTTGGCGAAACAAACTTTAGACCAAGATGCGAAGTAAAAAATGTTAATAGTGTCAGGTTTGTTATGCAAGCAATAGAAGCTGAAGCCAAAAGACAATTAGAGGTTTATGAAAAAGGTGGAAGTTTTGAGCAAGAAACTCGTCAATTTGACCAAAACACCGGCGAAACAAAGTTTATGCGCAAAAAAGAATATGCTCATGAATATAGACAGTTTCCTGAGCCAGATTTACCTCCTCTTGTTTTAACAGATGAGTATATTGAAAAATTAAGAAACGAACTTATTGAACTTCCTGATGCAAAGAAAAAACGTTATATGGAAGATATGGGTTTAACAGCCTATGATGCAATGGTTATTTGTGAAAATAAAGAGGTTGCAGATTTTTTTGAAGAAGCATCTATGGGGCGTGATGCAAAGAAGGTTGCAAATTGGCTTATGGGTGATTTTTTTGCTATGTTAAACAGAAAAGGTGTTGATATAAAAAATTCACCTGTTAGCGCCCAAAATTTAGGTAAACTTGTTGAACTTATTTCTAAAGATGTAATTTCGGGAAAAATAGCAAAAGATGTTTTTGAAATTATGACCGAAAATAATGAAGACCCTGAAAAAATTGTTGAAGAAAGAGGATTAAAACAAGTTACCGATACTTCTTTTATTGAAGCTATTGTTGATGAGATTATTGCAAATAATCCTGATAATGTAGCCAGCTATAAAGCCGGTAAAAATAATTTATTAGGGTGGTTTGTCGGTCAAGTTATGAAACAATCTCAAGGAAAAGCAAATCCAAGTGTTGCAAACAAGTTATTAAAAGACAAGTTAGACGGTTAATTTTTTAAGAAAAATTTAATCAGTTATAAAACTTTAGATTAAAAATAAGGGTGTCTATAAAGAAGATACCCTTATTAACATATACATTAGTTTTATAAAACTTTATTTTACAAAACAACTATTTATATTGTATTTGCAATCATTTAGGAGAAAAAGATGAATAAAGTTAATATTGCAAATTATGTTGTTTTTGATTTATCAAATCGTTTTTATGGTGTTGAAAAAAGTGGATTTGAAAACGAAATTATTGGTATTGTTGCAGATAATTGGCACAAGAAACATTTTATTGAGATTAGCGGTAAAAATATTAAACAAAAATATGATAATAGAATTAGGCAAAATTTATTTATGTGATTTTGCTTCTTTTTGTTGTCAATATAGCAATATTTAGAGGTTTAAAAAATTTAAAACGTTCATATTTTTGGAATGCTTGGCTTAAATAATTATTGCGAGGTAAAAGATGAATAAGCAAAACATTGACAAGTTAGAAGAAAATATGATTTTTGTTGGAACTATTTATGACAGTTTTGAAGCACTAGAAGAAACTCTCGGTAAGTTAAAACTTGAACGACCTTTGTTTATTACACATATAGCAAAAATGACTTTTGCCGAAGAAGTTTTTAAGCGAGCAGATTGTGTTGAAAAATATTATAAGAAACCACCTATAAATATGAAAAAAACAAATATTGAAAACAAAATATTTAATTAAAAGGCTCTTTGTTTTAGATTTGGATTTGATTGAATAAATTACAATCGCTCTTTATAAACTTTATTTAAATTTAAGTAATAAAACAGGGGGCTTGCGCCCCCTTTTTATTCTTTTATTCTAGCCAATAGATGCAAAAACATTATCTTCTTCTTTATGATTTACAGCTCTTAAGTCAAAAAGATTAAGGAATGATGTGCAAACATAAATAGATGAATATGTTCCAATGATTAAGCCTGCAAAAATTGTAAAAGAGAAACTTCTTAAAGCATCTCCACCCCACAGATATAGTGGAACAACAGCACATAGTGTTGTTACACCTGTTAAGATTGTGCGTGAAAAGATGTCGTTAATACTCTTATTCAATAAATCTATTTGTGGCATTTTACGATATTTTTTCAAGTTTTCACGAATACGGTCATAGGTAACAACTGTATCGTTGATTGAATAACCAACAAGTGTTAAAATTGCTGCAACTGTTGTTAAACTAAAATCAAATCCGAAATAAGATAACAAACCAACAGTTACAATAATATCGTGGAACAAACCTACTAGTGCACCAAGAGCAAATTGCCATTCAAATCTAACCCAAATATATATAGCAATAGCAATCATTGCTAAAACAGAAGCTACAATCCCTGCTGTTTTTAGCTCGTCACCTACTTGTGGGCCAACGTTGTCTACACGACGATAGTCATAAGATGAACCAAGTATTTTCTTAATCTCTACAACGGCTTGTCTTTGAGCTTCTTCATCAGCATTATCAGCTTGCGCTCTAATCATCAACTCATCACCTTCTGTGCCTATTGTTTGGAGATTTAACTCATCTAACTTTAGGACTGATAGTTGAGAACGAATTTCTTCAACATCGATAGGTTTTTCTGATTTTATTTCCATTAAAACACCACCGGAAAAATCAATACCAAAATTGAAGCCTTTGTAATACATACTGAGAAAAGATAACACAACTAAAATACAAGAAAGTGCATAGGTTACGAAACGGCCTTTCATAAAATCTATATGTGTGTCTTTTGTTATACATTTTAATATAGTCATTTTACTAATCCTTATTTTATTATATCGGTAATGCTTTGGGTTTGTATTTGTTATACCAAGCTGTAATGAATAAACGTGTTACGGTTACAGATGTAAACAATGAAGTTACAATACCTACCGTTAATGTTACAGCAAAACCACGAACTGGACCACTACCAAAATAGAATAACACGGCAGCAGCAATCAGTGTTGTAAGGTTGGAGTCAAAAATTGTTCCCCAAGCTATTGTAAAACCACTCTCTATTGCATCTCTGATAGAACGACCGGCTTTTACTTCTTCACGCATACGTTCAAAAATCAAAACGTTAGCATCAACAGCCATACCTATTGTTAAAATTATACCGGCAATACCTGGAAGTGTTAATGTTGCCCCCATTAAACTTAATACACCCAACATCAAGAATAAGTTGAAGAATACAGTAATTGTGGTGAATAATCCAAATAAACCATACGCAACCAACAAGAAAACAACAACACCTGCAAAACCTATTATTGAAGCATTAATTCCGGCTTTAATAGAATCTGCACCAAGACCTGCACCAACTGTTCTTTCTTCCAAAATATTAAGAGGAGCAGGAAGAGCCCCTGAACGCAATAACAATGCCAATTCTTGTGCGGTTTCTGCTGTATAGTTACCTGTAATTACACCAGAGCCGCCTGTAATTGCTGATTGAATTGTTGGTGCAGAAATTACTTCATTATCCAAAACAATGGCTAATTGCTCACCGATATTGTTTCTTGTTACTTCACCAAACTTTTTAGCTCCTAAATTATTAAACTTAAAGCTTACTGCAGGTGAGCCGTCTTGGAAAGAAACAGAGGCATCTGTTAATGTTTCACCACCAACAGCAGGCTTTTTAACAATAACATATTGCTCGCCTAAAGAACCACGAATTACACGAGATGAAGTTTTTAGTTTTCCTCTTTTTGCTTCTGTTGGAGTTGTTGAACTATCTACCAAGTGGAAAGTCATTTTTGCGGTTTTACCAATCAAAGCTTTTACATCTTCAGGATTTTGAATGCCGGGAAGTTGAACCAAAATACGACCATATCCTTGACTTTGTATACTTGGTTCATTTGTTCCAAACTCGTCAATACGTTTACGAACAATTTCTATTGATTGGTCAACAAGTTTTAACTTTATAGTATTTAAAGCTTGTTCATCATACATAACAACAAGAGTATCACCATCTTCAGTTATTTTTAGACCTTCATCCATTTTTCTTAGTGGGGTATGAGCCTTTGTTCTTGCGTTAGGATTATCAATCTTTACTCTCAAACCTTTTTCGTTTGAACCGATTGACTTATAACGAATTTTTGCTTCTCTTAGAGCTGAACGAGCAGAATCTTCAAGATTTTCCATTCTATCTTTAAGGGCAGCATCTAAATCCACTTCTAACAATAAACTGGAACCACCTTGCAAATCAAGACCAAGATTTACAGGTTGCCACCATGAAGGAAGGGTTGTTTTGGCATCTTTAATGAAGTTTGGAACTGAGTAAAAAACACCCAATAAACAAACTGCCAAAACTAAAATTGTTCTTTTTAGCGATAATTTATACATTTACTTCTCTCTTTAAGTTTAAATTATTCTTTTTTGTTTGAATCAGAAACTACTTCTCTTACGCTTGCACGTAAAACTTTAATTTCTACACCTTTAGAAATTTCTACAACAAGATTGTCTGTCTCTACTTTTAAGACTTTGCCGTAAACTCCTCCACCGGTTATAATTTCATCATTAACTCGGATTGCATTTATTTTCTTTTCGTGCTCAGCCATTTTCTTTTGTTGAGGACGAATAAGCAGAAAGTAAAAAATAGCAAATACCAACACCATAGAAATAAGGTTTGGTGCAGATGTTTGCCCAACTGCCCCTTGTTGAACCGTAGAGGCAAAAGCTTCTGATATAAACATATTTTTCTCCATAAAAAAATTAGTTTGTGGATGGAGTGTAGCTTATAAAAAAAGTATAAACAACCTAAAAGTAAAGATTTACAACGAAAAAATAAGTTTTAAGGAAGGTATTGACGAGGATTTACCGCTTTTTTGCCAGCCCTAACTTCAAAATGCAGTTGCGGAGTATTTACGCTACCTGTTTTACCGACTGTTGCTATCTTTTCGCCTCGCAAAACCTGCTGACCTTTTTTTACATATATTTTATCGGTATGCGCATAGGCTGTTATATAGCCGTCAGTATGTTTTATTAAGACCAAATTACCAAAACCTTTTAATTCATTTCCGGCATAAGCAACAATACCTTTATCAGCCGCTTTCACATTTGTTCCTAATGCAGCTTTTATATTTATTCCATCATTTTTTCTACCTTGACCGACAACTCCAAAACTTGACACAACAGAACCGTTTACCGGCCAAACAAATTTTGTTTTACGGTAGGTTGAAACATTTTTGCGCTTTATTTTTGTTTGCGGTTTTGCTTCAGATGTATATTGTATTGATTTTTTAGTTGCTGTTGTGTTTTTAGATAATTTTGAAGAAAAAAACCGCGATGAACCACCGCTTGATGCAACAGATGTATAACCTATTGAACTAGGCAATTCCAAAACTTGTCCGACATTTAGCGAATAAGGAGCTTTTAAGTCATTTAAACGACTTAAAGATGTTATATCTATGTTATATTTTTTAGATATAGCATATAGTGTTTCGCCTTTTTTTACGATATGTTTTTGATGTGTCGGAAGACTTAATTCTTGACCCACATTTAGTGCATAAGGTGCTTTTAGATTATTCTTTTCTATTATACCACGCAAAGGTACTTGATATATTTTAGAAATACGATACAGGGTATCGCCTTTTTGCACAACAACACTTTTGGGAGTATAATGATAACCGTAGCTGTCAAACAAAGGAATCCCGCCACTTATGGCATAACAACCACTAAGTAGTGGTAATATAAAAAATACAAACCAAAACTTTTTCATTATCATTCCTTTGTTATTGTTATTATTTTCGGAATAGCATTAAATACCTAAATATTCGTTAAAACCCATTATTTAGTTGCTTGATTTTTATGTTTTGATATTTTATAAAGTTTCTATGTTTTAATATAAGGAAATATAAAAAATGGCTGATAAACCTGAAATAAAAGATGAAAGTGGAGATAATTACAAATTTGGGTTTGTAACAGATATTGATGTTGAAGTTGTGCCAAAAGGTTTAAATGAAGACATAATAAGACTTATTTCTCAAAAAAAGCATGAACCTGATTGGCTTTTGGAATCCAGACTAAAAGCATATCGCAAATGGCAAAGTATGGTTGAGCCGACTTGGGCAAAAGTAAGTTATGAAAAGATTGATTATCAAGATTTATATTATTACTCTGCGCCAAAACAAAAAATCAACCCCAAAAGTTTGGATGAAGTTGACCCTAAATTACTTGAAACATATAACAAACTAGGTATTCCTTTAAAAGAACAAGAGGTTTTGGCAGGTGTGGTAGCTGTTGATGCGGTATTTGACAGTGTATCTGTTGCAACCACATACAAAGCACAACTAAAAAAGCATGGTGTTATTTTTTGTTCTATTTCCGAAGCTGTTAAAGAATATCCTCAATTAGTAAAAAAATATTTAGGTAGTGTTGTTCCTTATACTGATAATTATTTTGCGGCACTTAATTCTGCAGTATTTACAGATGGAAGTTTTGTTTATATCCCTAAAGGGGTTAAATGTCCGATGGAATTATCTACATATTTCCGTATAAATGCTAAAAATACCGGACAGTTTGAAAGAACACTTATTATTGCTGATGAAGGAAGTTATGTTTCTTATTTAGAAGGATGCACAGCGCCTCAAAGAGACGAAAATCAACTCCACGCTGCTATTGTTGAGATTTTTGTTCATAAAGATGCGGAGGTTAAATATTCTACTGTTCAAAACTGGTATCCTGGTGACAAAGACGGAAAAGGCGGTGTTTACAACTTTGTAACTAAAAGAGCTCTTTGTGATGGTGAAAACTCTAAAGTATCTTGGACACAAGTGGAAACGGGTTCTGCTGTTACATGGAAATATCCTTCTTGTATATTAAAAGGTGATGGCTCAAAAGGAGAATTTTATTCTGTTGCGCTTACGAACAATTATCAGCAAGCTGACACCGGAACTAAAATGATTCATTTAGGAAAAAACACAAGCTCTAGAATTATATCTAAAGGTATTTCTGCCGGTTTTTCTGACCAAACATACAGAGGACTTGTTAAGGTTTCTAAAAATGCAAGTAATGCTCGCAATTATTCGCAATGTGATAGCTTGTTAATTGGGACTACTTGTGGTTCACATACGGTTCCGTATATAGAAAATGCCTCTAAAAGTGCAATTTTGGAACATGAGGCTACTACTTCTAAAATCAGCGATGAGCAGTTGTTTTATTGCAAACAAAGAGGACTTGATGAAGAAGATGCAGTTAGCTTGATTGTAAACGGTTTTTGCAAAGAAGTTATGCAAAAGCTCCCTATGGAGTTTGCTATTGAGGCAACTAAACTAATTGAGATTTCACTAGAAGGAAGTGTGGGGTAGAAAACCTCCCCGACAATTGTTGAGGATATATTTATTGCTACCTTAAAATTAGAGATAACAATATAATGGTATTATATCCCTCACCGCTACTAACAAAAGAGCTTTCTACAACTCCTATCCAACATCTTTGTTCTAACATAGCAAATATGTTTTGCTATGCTTTTTTTTATGCAACAAAATTTCTGCATTAGTTAAGAGCGTTATTTTATAGTGAATTCTCAATGATTTTGTTTTATGTAAAATTATATTGACTTATAGACAAAAATAAATTATATTTTGTGCAAATAAATCTATTTATTATGAGCAACAGTGTATTATTGGACAATTTTGCATCATGTATGCAAGACCCATTGAGTGAAAAATTAAACTCACTTTTGAAGGATGAATTTATTTCAACAAAAGTTGAAGCTTCTATTCATTATCTTTACAAGGGAAAAGTTATTCCTTTTGTTTTATCGGAAATAGAAGAGGAAGAGCTCTTCAAGGTGATGAAGAAGGTAACACCTGAAAACGAAGCCTTTGTTATATTGAAGGACTTTATTTCAGATTATGGTCTGAAATCTGAGGTTGCAAAAAGCATCTTTAATGATATTGTGCAGTCTTGTGAATTGCAAGATATCATCAGAAATGAAGAATTGCTTTGCAGTGATGATGAAAATTCTGACTCACTGACACCTTTTTTGCCAGTTGACGCATCTAGTCTTAAGCTTGAAGAGGTTGTGAGTGATGATGATTTGAAAGAAATTATTAAGGAGGTTGAAGAAATGGTTAATGTAAACTAATTTTCTTCTGCTAACAAAAAAAACGGATACCCTAAAAGGTGTCCGTTTTTTGTTTGAAATAGGTTGCCAACTGCCTATTAGACAAATATTGATTTTTGATATTGACTTATAGACAAAAACACTTTATACTTTTCCTGAAAATTTATTTTTGCGTATGAATTATTCTTCTAGTAACAGAAAGGGAAAATTTGCGTCATGTATGCAAAACCCAAAGAGTGGCTTAGTGAAGCATTTTCAAAAAAATGAAGAACTCACTACCAAATTGGATGAGGTAATATCCTCTGCTGAGGTTGATAAAATTAAAACATTTTTATCAACCAATCACTTCTGTGATAGTGTTGAATACCAAGTTATCGTAAGTTTGAGCTTTTCTAACTTTAGCGATAATGAAGTAGAAGATTTGATTTGTTTCTACATTCAGCACCACGGGTTGACACGAAGATCGCAATTTTTGTTGTTTGATCTTAAGTTTGAAAAGCCTATTGAATATCTTTTGAGATATGGTAGCCCTAGTGATGAATTTTTGGAAATGTTATGGAATAATATTTCTGAAAAATTCTTCGAATCGTTAGAAGTGAAAAGTCTCGTGTTTTTGCAAACACGTTACTACGTTGAAGCCAATATCTCTATACTTAATACTATCATTAAGTATAGCTGTATATTGATTGATGGAGGTCAGACTATTTTATCTACCGTTAATATAGATAAAATTAAAAAGTCCATAACAAAGGATGTTAAGAACGCTGACTTCTATGAGCTCACGATAGATGGGTTTAGAGAAATCTTGAAAAAGAATTTGATTAAGGCAAAGTTATCTTCTGCCCTTATCAGAAACGAAGAAACAGATGAAGAATCTGCCTTTACCGTCTTTGATGAA
>JAFYWO010000091.1 GCA_017557925.1 Alphaproteobacteria bacterium
AGAACACGAGTATAACCACCGTTACGTTCTTTATAACGTTCAGCTAAAACAGAAAATAGTTTAGAAACAACTTCTTTATCTCTTAAGAAAGACAAAGCCAAACGACGAGAATTCAAGTCACCTTTCTTTGCATAAGTAATCATACTATCAGCAAATGTTCTTAATTCTTTAGCTCTAGGCAAAGTAATTGTGATTTGTTCGTGTGTCAACAAAGCATTTGTAAGATTAGCAAACAAAGCTCTTCTTTGGCTCTTTGGCATATTAAAACGTCTATGTGCGTCACCGTGTCTCATTTTAAGTTCCTTTCTATTTTTCTGTTGCTTCGGACCCCGAAGCGGATAAAACCAACTATCTATACTACCTTCATAAATATAGATAAACTAACATAAGAATCAACGATTCCTACTATTCAAGCACCGCTTTTACACTGATTTGTTTTAAAAGTCAAGCAAAACAAACAAAAATAGCATAAATAACCCAACACACCTAAACTCAATTATCTTCTTTATAACTACTGCCATAAACGCACTCTTTATAAATATCCCACTTGGTAATGCAAAAATAATCCACCATATCCGCCAAACAAAAAAATCCCCTAACCCACTAATAAAACAACAAAATATACACTTAACCTAAAAAAAACAAACCCTATCATAAAAAAACATTCAAAAATATATAATTTTTTTCTTGCAATTTATTTTTTATGAGTTATTATACCTACTAGAAGGTATGTTATAAAAAGTAAAACCAAAAAATCAAATAACAACTTTTAATAACCCCCTTGAACATCAAGAAACTGATTAAACTTCTTGACAAAATTCTAAAAATCTGGCAAATTGCCAAAAGTAAAGTGAGGTAAAAATGAAAAAATTTATATTAACATTAGCATTAGTATTAACATTTTCCGCTAATTCTTATGCAGAATCTATCGTTGTAATAGATGACAACGGCTATGTTGTAAAACAAATAACAACTTCCCCCTCAACTTATTCTACAACATATACAACAACCACCACAACTACCCAACCTATAACTGTTGTCAGACAATCTCCAACCGTAAGTAATTCTTACTATTATGATGCTCCGACAACATCTTCTGTAATAGCAGCCGGTATAACAACGGCACTTGTAGGCGGTTTAATTTACAACGGTTTCAAACATCACGACAAACCTAAATACCACAAGCCGGCGCATAATAAACCAATAATTGGCAAACCTATACATAATAAACCAGCACCAAGACCTCAACCTCAAAAAAAAGGTCACAGATAAAAAACAAGGACTATTAAATGAATAAAAGACACGTTTTTTATAGCATAATCATCGGGGCAGAAATCTTTTTTGCCCCAATGTGCTATGCAAACTCATATTTAACGATGATAACCACCAAACCCGATAATTATGAACCATATACCCCAAAATATCCTCCCATACCCCAAAAACATCTTTACTATAATTCTAATACCGTTACCAACTCTCCTGTTGTAACAGACCCAACGCATAAAATACAAGCTTGGGCACGTTCTAAAGAACATCCATACGACCCCATTACCTTAAAAGAGAATATGCAAAACATTATTCTAACGGTAGAAACCATTGCACTCGGCGGTTTAATATTCCTTATGCACAAGCACTAAACAATAACTAAAGGATAAAACATACTCCGGCTCTTGACTTCCGAAAATTTAATCCCTAAATTACCAATAGGCAGAATTATTTTATAAAAAAGAGGATATGATGAACGATACAACAGATACAAAACTAAAAAACGAAGAAGAATTGACCGAAACGCAAGAAACAATAGTTGAAGACAAAGAAGCTTCTGCTGATGAAGACACATCTTCCGTAAATCAACTTGAAGCAGATTTCTTAAAACTAAAAGATGATTATCTTCGTTTATACGCAGAAATGGAAAATATGAAAAGACGCCAAGCGCAAGAAACAGAAAAAACCATAAAATTTGCCACCTCCTCTTTTGCCAAAGAGCTTTTAGGCGTAAAAGATAATCTTGAACGTGCAATTTCAGCAATGGATAACGCACCTGAAAGTTGTCAAAGCTTGCTTGAAGGTGTAAAACTTACTGAAACGGAATTACTAAGAGTATTTGAAAAGTTTGGCATAAAACCATTTTCACATATTGGCGAAAAGTTTGACCCTAATTTTGAACGTGTTGTTCAAGAAATAGAAGATAAAACTAAAGAAGCAGGAACGATTTTATCAGAACTCCAAAAAGGTTACACAATACACGACCGCATTTTGCGTGAAGCAATGGTCATTGTTTCCAAATAACAACTAAAATACAAAGTGTGGTAAATGCCACACTTTTTTTGTATAAAGCTTATTTTATCTAGCTAACCACTTGTGGATCACCACGTCGCTTTCGCTCCTCGTGATGACACGTTTCACGTCATTGCGAGCGAAGCGTGGCAATCCAGTCTAAAACTATAAAGCCAATTCATTACGACAAGCCACTTATGGAGCACCACGTCGCTTTTGCTCCTCGTGATGACACGTTTCACGTCATTGCGAGCATAGCGTGGCAATCCAGTCTAAAATAATCAAGCCTATTCAATATGGCTAACCTCTTATGGATCACCACGTCGCTTACGCTCCTCGTGATGACGAGTGAGGGAATACTCCTCGTGCCACCACAACTATCTCGCCATTTTGCCAGATACTCACCACCCACGCCATTGCAAGCCGTAAGGCATAGCAATCCACTATACAACAAACCATCCCCCGCCCACGTTATTGCGAGCCGAAGGCGTGGCAATCCAGTCAAAATAATAAAGGAAATTCCACTCGGCCAACCACCTATGGATCACCACGTCGCTTTCGCTCCTCGTGATGACACGTTTCACGTCATTACGAGCGAAGCGTGGCAATCCAGTCTAAAATAATCAAGCCTATTCAATATGGCTTTCCACCTATGGAGCACCACGTCGCATTCGCTCCTCGTGATAACGAAGGGAGAAAAGCACCTCATGACTACAGAAAAAACTTCTGCAAAAGGCAAAAAACACCTCAAATTACAAATACAAAATCTCACATTTCCATACCAATAAAACACAAAACCAACCACAAAAAACACCCTACCGACAACGTCAATAGGGTGTCAAACAAGTCTTACAAAAGTAAATTACTTACGTTCTACTTCCACCATAGCTTCGGGAGCTTTAGCTTCATTCTTTACTTTTTCTGTAACCGGCTTGTAAACTGTTTTTTGCCAAGGACTTTTCTTTTCGTAAACTTTTTCACAAATTGTCAAGCCTACACCACGAATTGCAGTCTCTGTTGGAATAAATAAATCCATTCCTTCTTCAGTTTGTTTAGCAGAATTAGAAATACCATTGATAGTTCCAAGTTTGTCTACCAACACACTACCCAAAGAAACTTTTTGAACTAAAGTATCTACGATAATCTCTGTTCCCAAATTATCTGAATAACGATAACCATAAATCTTACCATTGTCATCCATATAATCTTGAGTACTTTGACCTTTTGCAGGTATTCCTAAAGAAATAAATCCTTCTTGGTCAATCGCCGGCAATTCCAAGTTCAAAGACAAAGGTGTATAATTTGTAGGAGTTTCCAAATACAACAATGCTACGTTTTTACCCGGATTAACTCTAACAGCTTTAGCCTTCAATACTTCACCATTTAATGTCTTAACATCATAAGTGTTTTGCAACTTATTTACCAAGCTTGCACTTGTCAAAACAAATGAACGAGAAACAATCAAGCCCATACCCTTATTTCCTTTCGCATTTTCTATCTCAACAACAGAACCACGAATTTCTGACATATTTTCAGGACTTAACTCTTTGTATGGAGGGCGGTCAGCAATACACAATTTTGCACTTACGTCATAACCTTCAAGGTCAACCCAGTTATCATCAATAATTGTGCAACTACCATCAGAAATTACATCGCCTTTTTCATCAATGCAATTTTCATACACACGATGAGTTTCTTTCACACCACCTGTTTCTTCAATTTGGGACTCAACAACTGCGTTAGAAACTTCAACACCGCCAGTTTCTTCAACCTTAGCTTTATCTTCACCGCAATCCTCAACACATTCCTCTGTGCAATTTACTCCGCCCTCTTCACAAGTTTTTGTGCAAACTTTACGACATTTAGAAGTGGTACATTCTTCTTCACATTGCATAGGACAAGTTTTTTCTTCAACAGTCTCAACAGTTTCAATAATTTCCTTATGCTCAACTGTTTTTACAACTTTTTTAGACGGACAAACAGGACGACAAACTTGTCTGCAAACAGGTTGTGGAGTTTCAACTCTTGTTGTAGTAATGATTTTACGTTCAACAGTTGTTGTTTCTGTCTTTACATCAACAAATTCTTCAACTTTTGGTTCACCTTCTTCACAAAGACAGTTAGTAACCGGACATTGACAAACTGGTTGATTGCAAACACAAGGTTGAGGATTTGCACAAGGACAAGTTTTTGTCATAGGTTTTACAACAGGCTTATAAACTGCAGGGCATTGAGGTTGTGGAGCATAATCACAAGAATATGTTTCTTGAATTTCTTCCTCAAAACCACATTTACCAGGATTAAACTTCTCATCAAAAGCAATTAAATTTGCTCTTTCTTGTTCAACAACTTCTGCACTCGGGCGCATTCTTAATTGGTTTTCAAATCCAGGTAAAGAACTTAATCTTCTGGAAGCTTCAGCAAATGCCTCTTCTGCAAGTCTAACTTCAGCCTCAAAAACTCCGTTTTCAACTTCAGCATAACCAGCAGTTACACCTTTCCACAAAACTTCTGTTTGGCTCAAATTCAACAATCTCCAAGTAACAGTCATTTCTGCTGTTCCGTTTCTGCGATTTGCTTTTTTAGCTTTCTTCCAATCATATTCATCGCAAATATTCATAAAGAAGTTAGTAATTTCAGCTGTCAACACATACTCTGGCAATTTAACATTTTCATCCTTAAGACAAACATCTGCCGGCACATTCAAAACTTTATAACATTTATCAACTGACTTTTCAAACACATCATAAAAAGCCATATTCTTTTGAATTACACGACCACGATTAAGCATAGCCTTTTTGCTCGGACGACGACAACCGAAAATTCTAAATCTGTAATTACCTACATGGTTAGAGTAAGGTGTATCTCCTTCCTGATTTTCTAATCTGAAATCAACGTGTTTTAGTGTAAAGCTTGCTAAATCGCAACAATTACGATTCAAAGCATTACTCTTATAACGAGGTGCTGTGAAAGGATAGTTTTTGGTTTTAAATTCCGGCATCGGACAATCAGGACAACTTTTTTGTTCAGTTTCCTCAACAATGCGGACTCCTTTTTTATCTATTCCCGATTCGTTGCATCTATCACAATCACCACCGGGGAAGATACTGCCGTCTTTATCAATTTCACCTTCATTTTTATTGCAATTTTTACAACTTCCGCCAGGAAAAATACTTCCGTCTTTATCTGGTGGACAGTCCGGACAATCAGTTGTAGAAGCCACAACATTAAGCGCTCCAAAGAAAAGCCCTAATGTTAACACAGCACACAACAACTTTTTAATAACGTTTGCTGACATAATATTACATCTCCTAATAAGGGTTCTTAAAGAGCCTATGTCTATAAGACAAAGCCTCCATAATATGCATTCTACACACTTTTTTTTCATTTTGCAAGTCCGCAATTGTTCTTGCTAACCGCAAAATACGCATAACCCCTCTAGCACTCAAACCGCACTTTTCCGCCATTTCGGCCATAAATTTCCTCAAAACATCATCCATATCCAAAATTTTTTCTAAAATTTCTCCTTTTAATTCTGCATTTACAACAGCTTCTTCCAATCCTATTTTTTCACATCTTTCAAACGAAATTTCACGCACCATCTTAACTTTTTCTGCCATTTCTTTTGAACTTGTTCCACGTTTTATATCTGTAAGGTCATAAGGATTAACCGCCCCAACCTCAATTTGCATATCAAATCTATCCAAAAATGGGCCGGATAATTTACCGATATATTCTGCCGCACACTTTGGTGCTCTTGAACAAATTTTGCCTTTACTCCCCAAATATCCGCATTTACAAGGGTTCATTGCCCCTATCAGTTGAAATTTTGCCGGATATTCCGTATGCGCCATAACTCTTGATATAATTGCTTTTTTACTTTCTAACGGCTGTCTTAACGCATCAAGTGTATTTTTCTGAAATTCTGGCAGTTCATCTAAAAATAAAACTCCGTTATTAGCCAACGATATTTCACCGGGAACGCCATTTCGTCCACCACCAATCAACGAAGGTGTAGAAGCACTGTGATGCGGTGCTCTGAAAGGTCTTAAAAAATCTACCTCATCACAAATTATGCCTGCAACAGATCTAATCATAGCCGTTTCAATAGCCTCTTTGATACTCATTTTAGGCAAAATCGTAACCAATCTTTCTGCTAACATAGTCTTTCCGCTTCCCGGTGGCCCAATCATCAACATATTATGACCGCCTGCACCGGCAATAAGTAATGCTCGTTTTGCACTCTCCTGTCCTTTTACATCAGACATATCTATATTAAATTCTTTTTCTTGGCTTTTAATAAGTTTTGGCTTTTCAATATCAATATTGCCCTTCAAAAAACTCAAGACTTCCAAAATATGTCTTACCGGCCTTATTTCATCATTTGCACTCAAAACCGCCTCAACTCCGTTAGCTTTCGGACAAATAATACCTTTTTTTATCTCAACACCTTTTACTGCCGCCGGCAAAACACCATTAACCCTTTCTACACTGCCATCTAAAGATAAAGCCCCCATAAACAAATGCTTTTTCAAACAATCTTTGTTAATAAGTTTCATCTCCCCCATCACTCCCAATGCAATAGGTAAATCATAATGTCCGCCCTCTTTTATAATATCTGCAGGCATCAAATTAACTGTTACTCTATCGTTTGGAAAATCAATACCCAGACTGTTAAAAACAGCTCTGACACGTTCTCTGCTCTCATTAACGGCTTTATCCGGCAAACCGACCACCACAAATCCGGGGATACCTGGTCCGATACTGACCTGAACATCCACTTCCATCGCCTTAATACCGCTAAAAGCCACTGTTTTTACTTCACAAACCATCTTTTCTCTCTTTATTTTTTTATTCGCCCTATAAATAGAACAAAAAAAGAACAAAGTCAAGTTATTTTTTACTTTTTTTTAACTTATCATCAAACAATCAAAACAAAAGCCCCCCAATTTCAAAGAATTGGAGAGCTTTTTTTAATTAAGCCGGTCTATTGCTTAGCAAGAAAATCTTTTTTAGCTTTATTGTAAACCACCTTCATATCTCTAAACGAATCAATGAAGTTTATAGCGTTTTCAATATCAGCACACAATTTTCGACCTGCACCGACATAAGTTTTAAGCAAGTCAATTTTTCTGTCATGCACCAGCACATACTGTGTAGCCGGGTCAATTTCAAATGCCTTGACATAAGCAACAAACTTTGCTTCACGACCGTCTTTAACAAGCTTGTTTTCAACAGTTCTTGCAAAACCAAGCAGTCCGGATTTTACTGCAAGATTGATAATTCTTTCAAATCTTGCATCACTTGTGTACTTAATAACTGCACTGGCCAAAAAACAAGGAAGAAGCTTGTTTGCCGTAGCAAATTCAATCAAAAGCTTATCATCGTTTCTGGCAACCATTGCTCTGGCAATGCGCTTAGACAAGACCTTTTTCTTGAAATAGTTAACCAC
Organism: Alphaproteobacteria bacterium; assembly: GCA_017557925.1. Taxonomy (GTDB): domain Bacteria; phylum Pseudomonadota; class Alphaproteobacteria; order RF32; family CAG-239; genus CAG-267. The sequence continues at coordinate 7,730 of JAFYWO010000091.1, forward strand.
AGTTCTTCTGCGACCGAAGATGATAAGCTTCATCTGTTCTTCGTCACTTAAAACTGCATCAGCATCTGCATCTTTTCTGTTAGGGAACAACTCATTCCACACCATACGTTCATCTTCTGAAATCTTTTTCATTTCCATAAGACGAGAAGACATAGGTATAGGAGAATACACTACCATAGACACTTCACTATTGTCCACTTCCGCATCAAACGGTTGATATTGACCACTTTTCAATATCTGATACGGGAAACCGATTTCTTGCCCAATTTCATTAAGACGGGCTACTAATTTTTTTTCCATAAACATAAATTTAAATAATACAAAATTTTCTGAATATTACTTAAAAAAAAAGAAAAAGTCAACCATTTAAATACGTTAATAGACAAAATAAAAAAATGCTCTGAAAATATCATCCTTACGACAACATTCTCAAAGCACCAAACATTTTTCAGTTTTTAATTAAAATCAATCAAATAATTTAGACCAAAAACTCTTTTCTACATCTTCTTCGCCACTATTATCCCTAAACTTTTCAAGCAAAGACTTTTGTTCGGAATTAAGTTTTGTAGGAATTACAACCTTAAACAAAACAAACAAATCCCCTCGTCTATCGGTATTCATAATACGCATACCTTTTCCTTTAAGCCTAATCTTATCGCCTGGTTGAGTTCCGGCTTTAACATCAACAATTATATCCTCACCATCAATTCCTTTAAGCTTGATTTCTCCGCCCAAACAAGCCTTAACCATAGAAACAGGAACTTCACAATAAAGGTTTTCTGCATCTCTTTCATAAATTTTATGAGATTTCACACTAACAAAGATATACAAATCTCCTTTCGGACCACCGTTTTTACCGATTTCACCTTCACCGGCAACTCTCATACGAGTTCCGTGTTCAACACCTGCCGGTATTTTAATTTTAAGAGATTTTTCAACTTTTTCTTTGCCTGTTCCTCTACATTTTTTACATTTATCAAGAACAACTCTGCCTGCGCCTTTACATTGCGGACAAACCGTTTCAAACACAAAGAAACCACCTTGCTGTGTCCTAACCTTACCGCTTCCGTTACAAGTAGGACAAACTGCCGGCTCTTTTCCGTTTTGAGTTCCATATCCGTTACATTGTTCACATTTTTTAGAAGTCATAATGCTGATTTCTTTTTCAACACCAACAAAAGCATCTTCTAATGACAAACTCACATCGTAACGAACATCTTCTCCTCTGGTGGCATAACTTCTTTGTCTGGTTCTGGACTGCCCTGTAAACTCGCTGAAAATATCCGAAAATACATCTGCAAAACCTGCTCCTGTAAAATCAAACCCATTAAAAGGATTGGCACCACCGCCTCCCATTCCTCCATTAAAAGCCTGATGCCCATATCTGTCATAAGCAGCTCTTTTTTGTTCATCCTTTAAAACCTCATAAGCCTCATTTATTTCCTTAAACTTAGCTTCGGCTTCTTTGTCTCCGGGGTTTCTGTCCGGATGATATTGCATTGCTTTTTTTCTATAAGCTTTTTTTATTTCATCTGCTGATGCGCCCTTTGCCACACCAATCAACTCGTAATAATCTGCGTTCGTCGTCATGATATTAAAAAAATTCCATAAATTACATTCTGTTTAATCCTTATCCGTTATTTAGGAACTTTTCTTCACATTTGCAAGCGCTTTGACAATTTTTCACAGCAAAATTTCAATTTATTTTCAAATTTCGGTCTCTCTTGAAATTACCTTAAACTTCATTTTGCCTTAAAATATCTATCTTTTCTAAATCATTTTCATCAAGTTTATACCTCAAACTTTTAAGACTGTTTTCAATTTCTTGAACATTCTTTCCCTTGATAACCACAGCAGCATCACTCATAAAATTCCACACCATAACCACTTCTAACGCACTCATTTTATTTTTTTGTGCAATTTCGCTAATTTCTTGATTTAATAAAATTTCATCTTCATAGCCCAAAATAGAATGTGCCAACATAACCATATTATTTTTCTTCATCCATTCAAGTAATTCTTTTTTATTAAAATAAGGTGTCCTCAAAACCTTATTAACCATAGGATTTATTTCTGTCCTTTCCATAATTTTCTGACATTCAAGAATACTCATATCTTCCACACCTATAGAACGACACTTACCTTCTTTATATAACTTTTCCATAATTTTCCAATAACTTATCATTTGTTCATCATCTAAATACTTATCTTTTTTAGCCAATAAACATAAATCAAAATGCTTAATTCCCAAACTTTCCAAACTCTCATTAACTTTATTTTCAATTTCAT